>CAJBPC010000316.1 GCA_903957405.1 uncultured bacterium
CGTGCTGAAACAACGCGACCTCCTCGGCTGTGCCCAAACGGGTACGGGCAAGACAGCCGCATTCACCGTGCCCATTTTGCAATTGATGAATGAGGCAGCACCTCACCATGGCAAAAGACCCATACGTACGCTGATCCTCACGCCCACACGGGAACTTGCCATACAAATCGGAGAAAGCATCTCCTCTTACGGACGTTTCCTTGACATGCGCAGCTTCGTGATTTTCGGTGGCGTATCACAGGTACCCCAGGTGCAGGCGCTGCATAAGGGCATTGACATACTGGTGGCCACACCCGGACGGTTGCTTGACCTGATGAACCAGGGACATGTGTCTCTGAGGGACATTCGATTTTTTGTGCTGGACGAGGCGGACAGGATGTTGGATATGGGATTCGTTCACGATGTGAAGCGTGTGATCTCGCATCTGCCATCGAAACGCCAGACGCTTTTCTTCTCGGCCACCATGCCGCCGGAAATCCAGTCACTCGCGAATATCCTGCTGACCGATCCGGTGCGGGTTGAAGTGACCCCCGTTTCATCCACGGCCGAGACCGTAGGGCAGGAGCTCTATTTCGTCGACAAGAGACAAAAAATAAAACTGCTGGTGCATCTCCTGAAAAATTCGGAGATACGCTCCCTCTTGGTTTTTTCACGTACCAAACATGGGGCCAACCGCATCGTGAAGGATCTGCTTAAAGATGGCATCAGTGCGGAAGCCATCCACGGGAATAAATCCCAGGGTGCACGCCAGCTTGCATTGAGCAATTTCAAGAACAGGAAAACACGCGTACTGGTCGCCACCGACATCGCAGCCCGCGGCATTGACATCGACGAACTCGGTCATGTGGCCAATTTCGATCTGCCAAATGTACCGGAGACATATGTTCATAGGATCGGACGCACCGGAAGAGCGGGCGCAAGCGGCAAGGCATTCTCTTTCTGCGACGCCGAAGAAAAGGAGTTCCTGCGGGATATCCAGAAGTTGATCGGTACGAAAATTCCGGTAGTCAGTGGTCATGCTTTTGAAGGCATAGTCGATGCAGACGATGATCATACCGATCAGCCTATAAGGCAACCAGCCAGGCAACAGGGCAGACAACAAGGACGGCAACCGAGCAGACAACCGGCCAGGCCAATGAACAGGCCGTCGCTTAGTCAACCGGTAAAGGCACAACCCACTCCTGCAAGCAACGAAAGAGTACTACGGCCAACGCGCGAGCTCCGTCCACAAAAGCAGGCGTCCCCTATATCTGCTGAACGCACGGAAGCCCCGAAAAAATCACCGGAATTCAAAAAGAAAGTGGAAGAGATGGCAAGACCCGTCACCTTCACCACAGACGATCTGGAGCGCTGGTAGGACCGATGCTTCGTTTTCGGGAAGAGATCACTTCCCGGAAACGGAGCGGTCTATCGCTCTGCCGAATAGATACCCGAGAGCGGTGCCTGCGATGGTACCCGCTATGGTCCAGGATATGCTTTGGTCGCTGGTGAACCAACCGAAGGATAGCCCGAAGATGGCACCCATCACGGCCATAAAAGTGCCGGCACTCATCTTCCGTTTCTTTTCGGCAGGAGTCTGATTCTTCTGATGATGCTTTGTCTTCTGCTTGTGGTGTGTCTGTGGCATGTTGATGGCATTTATAAGGTTGTGAAAAAATCCTTGCACGACATTTCATACAAGATTCAGCACTGAATGACTTGATGATATAAAAAAATCCTCCGGAGTACTGGAGGATTTTTGTTTAGTAGTATACAGTAAACCCATGGATACAAATATCCACAGCTAAAAAAATCAAATCTCTAACGGGTTTACAATATATCAGTAACGTCTACGGTCACCGTAATTATTATCCCTGCGATTGAATCCACCTCCACCCGGAGCCGGTCGCGAACCGCC
>CAJBPC010000317.1 GCA_903957405.1 uncultured bacterium
CGGTGTGGACGGATGGATAGGTCCTAAATTCAATTCGGCGAACAGGCCAGCACCAGACAATACATACGCCTTCCAATCTCTTGCCCTCAACCTTCGCGGACACCTCCAAAATGCTGCGAATGGCAATAATGCAGTCGTCATCAACAGTGAGTTCAGGCTGCCGGTTTTCACGACTTTCCTGAACAGACCACTGAACAACGCCTTCCTCAGAAATTTCCAACTGGTGCAGTTCACCGACCTTGGAACAGCATGGAATGGACAGTTCAGCGGCATCACACGCCCGTACAACATCTACGGAACACCTCCTGTCCAGGTCAGGATGAAGACCGGTGGCGTCGGACCCTTCCAGGGCGGATACGGATTCGGCATGAGAAGCACCCTGTTGGGATATTTCCTGCGACTGGATGCCGGCTGGCCGATGAATGGATTCTTCAGTGGAAAACCTCAACTCTACTTTGCCATGGGTCTAGATTTCTGACATCCATACCAGTCATGAAAAGCGAAAGGGGGAAACCGGCTAAATGCCCGTTTCCCCCTTTCGCTTTTCAGAAACTCATTTCATCATGGAAGGACCAGTACCTGGCACGCCATCCGTTCCCGAGGGGGATCTCTTTCCGTATGTCCGCTCCCGCAGACTCAGCTTGTAACCGCCTACCCCGCTCTTTGTCTTCTGTGTCACAATGAACAAATTGTCATACTCATTATCGGAGATCTCCTTCACCGCAGGGGTCAGACCCAAGTCACGGATCATTTTCAACACCGTATTGCTATGCCCAACGACGAGTGAATTCTGCTCATTTGCCAGCAGATGATACAGGAATTTTTGGGTGGTATCGTTGCTGTACGACCGGATGGGAATCCCAATGGAGCGGCTCAGGGGCCCAGCCGTCTGTCTGGTTCTGCCGGTCTCCGTACTGTAAATGGCTTCAATCCCGTTGCCACGCAGCAGTTTCTCCAATGCCTCCGCACGTTGAATACCTGCAGCCGTCAGGTCAGGATCCCCGGCAGGTGCGGTTCCCTTTTCAGCGTGACGTACAAAATAGATCTTGTTTGCCTTGCTGCATCCAAGCAGGATGACGAAGAGAAAAATTAGACCGGTGTATAGTCGCATCATAAGTTGGTTTGTTGGGACTGACTTGAAGACATCTACATGTCGACAGCACTCTTGCCATATACAGACGGAATGTTCCAAGGGATGAACGTGTACAGAAAAAGGACAAAAAACCTTTCGTGGACCGTTTTTTTCGATTGGATTTTTGTAATAATACAACATCTCACATTTTGATGCCCCACACTGCGCAAATTATATTTGAAGATGGAACAATCCGGTCCCGGCATCATGAAAGAGCTTCCTTTTCTAAGGATACTGATTCCATTCGCCGCCGGAATCACCACACGGCTCATATATCCGGTGGGCAACGTCTTTCCCGCTGCCATGATGGCCATCAGCCTTGCGTTGATACTATCCTTTCGTTTCCTGCCCATCTGGGCCGTATGGAGATATGCCGCCATTAGGGCCATCGCTTTACATGCTGTATTGTTTGCGGCAGGTTGCTTCATCATGGCTGCAAGAGACCTCGCAGACCACCGGCAACAGAGCCTCAAGGAGGAAGGTGAAAAGCCGATGGGATACATCATGACCCTTCTCCAACCAACGGAAAAGAAACCCCGCTCACATCGGTCCATTACAAAGACCTGGCGGGTCATGGCTGACGGAGAAATGCAACCCATCCAGCGATGCATCGTGTATTTCAAAAAAGACGACAGTCTTCAAGTGCCGAAGATCGGAGATCGCATCTTGGTATTCAAAGATCCATCCCCGTTGAAATCCAGTGACAATCCAGGTGGATTCAACCCCTCCGTCTTCTACGGAAGGCAAGGCATAGGGGGAAGCGTCTACCTGCAAAAAGGAGATTATCTCATCATCAGCGGAAAAGAAAAAATGTGGGCCGAAAGGATGCTCTTTAAAGCCAGGGACAGCATTCTCGGCATATTGCGCACCCATTTGAGAGATCCCGCTGCAGCAGGACTAGCGGAGGCTTTGCTGATTGGATACAGGAACGATCTGGACGCAGACATTGCCGATGCCTACGCCAACACGGGCGTGATCCATGTGATCGCGATATCAGGCCTTCACATAGGCATGCTCTACGCGATATTCATGTGGTTGACAGGGCCGTTGAACCGATCAGGACGAACGGCATGGCTGCAGCTGCTCATCGTACTGCCATGCATATGGTTCTTCAGCCTCATGACTGGCGCAGGTGCATCCGTCATGCGCAGTACATGCATGTTCACGTTACTCGGCATCGGCAAACTACTCATGGGCAGAAGGGGGCATCCGTTGAACACCCTTTCCGCTACGGCATTCCTACTCCTATCCTACCAACCGTATTGGATTGCCGACATCGGATTCCAGCTGAGCTTCAGCGCAGTGGCCAGCATCATGATCTTCTACGACCGAGTGAAAAATTCCCTCGTTTTTTTCAATCCGTTAGCGGAAAAACACTGGGAGATGGTCGCTATCACAATGTCGGCGCAAATACTCACGACGCCTGTCATTCTCCTTTATTTCGGACAGTTCCCCGTCTTCTTCCTGCTCACAAACCTTGTGGCAATACCCCTTTCAAGCCTTATCCTCTTAGGCGAGATCATCCTCTGTGCCTTCAGCTTTTCACCACTGATTGCAACCAACATCGGATCAGTATTGGAACTAGGCATTCACTGGATGAATGGATATGTATTCAGGATGGATGCGGTCCCATTCTCCGTCATTCGCGATATCCATATGACAATCCCGGGCATTATCCTGCTCTATGGATGCATCCTGTGTGCGACGAAGTGGATCTCCGGACATGCCATGCATTGGACATTGGGACTTATAACATGCTCCGCCCTATTCAGTATCGAAAGCGTGATCGATACCCGGAAAACAGAAAAACAACGGATCCTCGTCGTGATGCATGCATCCGATGATCGGCTGATCATGCTTGTCAATGGACGTGGGTCAGTAACATATGCCGGACAGAAGGAAAATACCCGGTCGCGCATAACCCGACAGAACATAGCTGCTACAGAACGATTTTATCACATCGAACATCGTGAAAAACATTCGCTGCCGGATACGTCGGCAGTTTCTCTGAAATGGCAAGGCCTCAACCTCATCATACTCAATGGCAATGATGCTGCAGGTGAAAGTGAAAAGATCATACCCGCCGACCTCATCATTTTATCGGGGAATACGACTGCTGATATCGAACATTGGCACAAAACTACGGCCTGTAAAGTGTGGGTGGCGGATGGAACCAATTCCATGTGGAAAATTCTGAAGTGGAAAAAAGAGGCTGAAAGGCTACATTTGCAGTTCCATTCGACGTCAATGTCAGGTGCCTACATTCAACGCATCTGAAAGATGACCTTGCCCTGGAATCGCTCCTGGGCAACTCGAAAGCAACTTCCGAAATTATGCAAAAGAAGATTCACGCCGCCCTTATCTCCGTATTCTACAAAGATGGTCTCGAACCCTTGGTGAGGTTGCTGCACAGCCTTGACGTGACCATCTACAGTACCGGCGGCACACAAGACTATATAGAAAAACTCGGCCTTCCCTGCGTGCCAGTGGAATCCGTGACAGCGTATCCTTCCATTCTCGGAGGGCGCGTGAAAACACTGCACCCAAAGATTTTCGGAGGTATCCTTGGCCGGCGATCCGTCGAACAGGACTTGTTGGAAATGAGAAAATTCGAGATCCCTGAGATAGACCTTGTCGTGGTTGACTTATACCCTTTCGAAGAGACTGTGGCGTCGACCGATGACGAGAAGTCCATCATCGAAAAAATCGATATCGGCGGACCATCCATGATCCGGGGTGCTGCAAAAAACCACAGTGACCTCCTCGTAGTGGCCAGCCGAGCTGACTATCCCGCTGTGACAGAAATGCTGCAGGCGCAGTCCGGTGAAACGAACCTGACACAGAGAAGGGAATACGCTGCACGCGCATTCAGCATCGTGGCTCACTACGATGTGGCCATCGCGAAGTATTTCAATCCCGACGCTACAGGTCATTTCCTGGAATCCGTCAGCCCTTCCAGGAGCATGCGATATGGTGAAAATCCACACCAGCAAGGCGTCTACTTCGGCGACCTCGCCAAATTGTTCAAACAACACAACGGCAAAGAGCTTTCCTACAATAACCTGGTGGATGTGGATGCCGCGGTCCAGCTGATGGCGGATTTCAAAAAACCGGAAGGGGTTGTGTTCAGCATCATCAAACACACGAACGTGTGCGGCATCGCACTTCGAGGAACGGTCAGATCTGCCTGGGAGGCAGCGCTTTCCGGTGATCCTGAAAGTGCTTTCGGAGGAGTGATTGCTTGCAGCAGTCAAATCGATGCGGAGACCGCAGAGGCCATTAATGAGATCTTCTTTGAAGTGCTCATTGCACCATCCTTCTCACCAGAAGCGCTGACGATCCTCTCTTCGAAAAAAAACCGGATCATCCTCGAACAACACGCTTCTTTCAATCCTGAACGACAATACAAATCCCTGCTCGGGGGCGTACTATCTCAGGATGCTGATACCGGAAACATACAAAGCTGGGAAGAGAGCGGATCCAGGGAA
>CAJBPC010000318.1 GCA_903957405.1 uncultured bacterium
GCCATTGAGAGCGGTAAAGGCAGTGCCGCATTGGCCGCCACTTACATCAATGCGCTCCGCAAACGTGCCGGACATGTCGATAACATCCCCGCAACGATCGCAAACATCCTCAAAGAGCGCCGTGTAGAACTCGCCTTCGAGTACCACCGCTACTGGGATCTAGTCCGCCGCCGGGAAATGCACACCAAGTTCGTGGGTGCCAGAAGGACCATCCTCGTACCCATGGTGGATCTGAGGCAGGCCACGCCAAAGTACTTCTTCGTCAGGGCTAATAATTTCTATGATGAGACTGCCGGTGGTCGAAACTTCCAGCAGCGCGATTACTACAGGCCAATACCTGGAGTGTCAACGAACAAACTCGTGCAGAACCCTGAATTCTAAACTGAAAAGTCACAAGTGATGAAAAAAACAATATTTCAAATCATAACGGCGATGGTCCTCGGACTTTCTTTCTCCTCCTGTGAGAAGGACAATATGCCCGGACCGGATGCCAAGGTGTTCGGGAAGATCATTGACAAGGCCACCGGACAGCTGGTGGAAACGGAATTGGTCAATGGGTCCAGGATAGAAGCCTTCGAACTCGGCTATCCCACGCAGGTCTCGCAAGTGTGGTTGATCAAGAACAATGGGGAATACCGCAACAATCTGGTGTTCGCCGCCAATTATGACTTCCAGCTGCGTAACAGTAATTTTTTCCCGGTGTCCTTGCTGAATTACAACATCAAATCGGGAGATAACCAGCTGGATTTTCAGGTGGATCCCTACATCCGGGTGAAGAATCCCCAGATCACATACAATGCCGGTGCGAAGACTGTGACCGCTACCTTCAGTCTGGAAGCGGGACAGCCAGCGGTGAAGGTGAGGGCCGTACGACTCTATGCATTCACTGACATGTTTGTCGGTGAGAATGTGAAGTTCAATACTGCCGGTTCTGCATTTACGCAGTCCTATACTCCATCCAAGACCATCGACAACGGCATTGTCACCCTGACGATCGATATTGCGGCAAATGCTGCTTTGTTCCCTGCCGGAAGGGATTATTTCTTTAGGATCGGTGCGCTTGCAGACATCGCAGGTGTGGGTACCGTAAGGCATAATTTCTCGCCATACGCGAAGATCACGCTGTAACGATCCTTGGCCGTTGTGGACCCGATTGCACAGAAATCCTTCTTCATGAAGGGCACGTAATGAAAGGGCGCTTTAATAGGCGCCCTTTTTAACATATCACAGTTCCAAATGCATCAGTCATGAAATACTTATTGTCTGTCTCGATATTTTTTCTGCTGTACGCCAATGCCTTCGCACAGGGTAAGGATCCTGTCGGGGGGATGACAGATGAGCAGATACTCGCCCGGATACAAAAGCATCAGCCCATGAAGGGCGCAAAGATCCCCAAAGACATCAAGCACCAGCTTGGTGCCACGCATGTCGCCGGCAAGTATTTTTTCACCAAGGAGCCTTACCTCATCGAAGGGGCAAAAAAAATGGACGAGATGGGGTATGGGGTCTTTAAAGTGTGGTTCCGGAAAAATGGTGGCGGATATCCGTATAATTCTGACTGGAAAATCTCCAAGGACATCACCCTGAAGCAGCTTGCAGCACATCCCTATTGGGTGCAGACATTCGATCTGCCCTTCTCGACCTTCGGGTTGAGTGTCGATGGCCCGGGCATACGCACCACGGATTCCTCAGCCATCAGTGACGAGCAGGAGATCTATGATCTGACAAAGTATCTTCTTGAGAAATATCGCGACCGCGATGTCACCTTCATCCTGCACAACTGGGAGGGAGACTGGATGATGCGCGGCGGAACCGGCGACTATGCGCGGTGGTCGAGGACTCCGGGACAACTGTTCCGTGCCGTCGATGGTGACCGCTATACCGTAGTGGTTCCGGCAGATTCCATGCAACGCATCAACGCCATGGCGAAATGGTTCAAGGCAAGGCAGGATGGCGTCAACCGCGCGCGCGCCGAGGTCAAGCGCACGAAATGCAAGGTCTACCATGCCATCGAGGCCAACAAGGTCATTGACAGCCAGGAGGGGATTCCCGGCATTGTCAACAGCGTCCTGCCCCTGGTGGAGGTCGACATGGTCTCCTGGTCTTGTTACGACGGTATGGATGAGAACGGGGTGAAGCTTTACAAAGGCATCGAATACATCAAGCAGTTCATGAGGCCCACAGACTACATGAAAGGCAAAAAGGTCGTTTTCCTTGGAGAGATCGGCATTCCGGAACAGCGCTATGAATGGCTGATGACACGCGAGCCGGTGGTGGCCCGCTGGGATGCCTATATCGGGGTTTGTCAGGCATTGAAAGTGCCCTATCTCATCCAGTGGGAACTGTATTGCAATGAGCCCAAGAACGAAGCGCTGCGCCGGCTCAATGACACCCGGAAAACCGATGAGATGCGCGGATTCTGGTTGGTGCGACCGGATGGCACCCTCAGCTGGGCGGGCGAATACTTCGATGCGCTCCTGAAGCATGCAGGTGGAAAACTCCAATAGAAAGAATCGCTATCATTGTTGTAATTTGAAAGATGCTGCCGGGCTCGTTCCGGCAGCATTCCATTTACCCCATATGATTGAAAAAATGAATCGAATTGTTTGTCAGGACACAGCTGTCAGATGCGTTTCAACACTGCGCAGGATGACTGCCGTGATGCTCTTCATCTCTTTATCCTGCATCGGGATCGCACAAAAAAAACCGGAGAAGGAAAAACTAAATGTCATATTCATTTTGGCGGACGACCACCGCTATGATTTCATGGGATTCACGGGGAAAGTCCCCTGGCTGGAGACCCCGAATATGGACCGCATGGCGAAGGAAGGTGTGTGGGTCAGGAACGCCACCGTCACCACAGCACTTTGCTCCCCTTCGAGGGCGAGCCTGCTGACAGGGCAATATGCACATACCCACAGGGTGGTGGACAATTTCTCGCCGCTGCCCGCCAACCTCAGATTTTATCCGGAATACCTGCAGGCTGCCGGCTACAAGACCGCCTTCTTCGGCAAGTGGCATATGGGACATGAGGGCGATGATCCGCAAAAGGGATTCCATCATTGGGAGAGCTTTCGGGGGCAGGGCGTCTATTACAACCCAACCCTGAATATCAACGGAAGCCGCTCCACCTTTGGCGACAGCACGTACATCACAGACCTGCTGACAGCGCATGCCATCGGCTGGATGGACAAACAAGACAAGGATAAGCCTTTCTTCATGTATGTCTCCCACAAGGGGGTGCATGATAATTTCCAGCCTGCGAAGCGCCATCGTGGCCGATATGCGAAAAAACCCATCAACTATCCCTCCACCATCAACCTGACGGCAGGAAACCGCAGTAAGATGTTTGGCGATACGCTCAAAAGTCCGCGCGCCATCATGGCATCCCGCGATACGAACTACAACCTGCGCGACATACCCGACTGGGTTTGGAAACAGCGTGACAGCTGGCATGGTGTGGATTACATGTATGACGGAAAGGTCGATTTCGACGAGACCTATCGCCGTTATTGCGAGACCCTCGTAGGCATAGATGACAACATCGGGAAGATCATCGATGCCCTCAAAGCCACCGGCCGCGACAAGAACACCGTGGTGATCTATATGGGCGATAACGGATTTTTGTGGGGAGAGCACGGGCTGATCGATAAGCGCAACATGTACGAAGAAAGCCAGAAAGTGCCGCTGCTCATGTGGTCGCCAATGCACCTGAAGCCAGGCACCATACTGCCACAGGTGATACAGAATATCGATGTGGCGCCCACCATACTCGACATGGCCGGAATCGGCAAACCCTCACAGATGCAAGGGGAGTCGTTCTATCCGCTTCTCAAAGGACAGCAGGTGGCCTGGCGTGACGAGGCATTTTATGAATATTACTGGGAGTTCAGCTTTCCGCAGACCCCCACCACCTTCGGCATCCGAAAAGGAAAATACAAGTTCATCTGGTACCATGGCATTTGGGATGTCTCCGAGTTCTTCGACCTCGAGAAGGATCCCGAAGAAAAGAACAACCTGTACCGTCACCCGGCCTACCAGCCGCTCGTGAAGGCCTACAGGGAGGCGCTGTGGGATTGGCTGGAAAAAACCAATGGCACCCAGATCCCGCTGAAACGCATCCTGGAAAAAAGGGGGGATCAGGGCTACAAGGGACTCAACTGATGCGCAGGTTTTGGCAGGATCCATCAAGGGGAATGCAAGCGCACCCTCGTCGTGACACACGGCCGACATCGAAAAAAATAAATATAAATATAAGATCATGAGGCATGGATTTGCCGGACCGTTGAAGGCGTTGACCATGGCACTGCTGTTGATGTCTTCTGTTGAGTCCTTGATGGCACAGCAACCATTTCCATATTGGAATCGGAACACGCAGCTTCTGCCATGGCGAATGACGCCCGCCATCACCGGGATTCGACATGTCGATCTCGATGGCGATGGGGACCCGGATATCATCAGGGCATTCATCAACGACAGCATCCCCCTCATCTGGATCGATGACGATGATGACATGAAGCGGGGTGACCGCGAGGGCGATACCGACAATGACTGCCTGCTGGTCGACCGCAACCGCGACGGCATCTTCGCTGGTCCGCACGACTTCACCATCGACTGGTGCGATCAGGACGGCGACGGGAAGGCCGATGTCCAGCTGATCAACAACAATGCCGGTACCAAAGTGCGCAACTACTATGATTGGAGTGCCGACTACATGTACGTCTTCGATGACGACAAGGATGGCATCATGCACTATGTCGACTGGAACAGGATCATGATGCAGGCATGGGAGCATAGCGGCCATGCGAATTTCTACAAAGACTACTCCGGTAACTCCACCTTCCTCAAAATGCACGGTTCCACATTCCGCATCGGAGACCTCCGCTACAACTGGGAAGTCCCCTTTATATTTTATGATGCGGACAAGGATGGATTCACCGACTGGGCGATCCGTTTGTTGGACAGTCCCGTCTTCCGGGATCCGAAAGACAGCACGAAGCACGGATTCGATAAGGAATCCCCGGAGACTGATATCCTCTTCACCAAACGCATTGATTACGCAGCGGTCACATGGGACCTCGACAAGGATAACGGACCCGGCAATGAATTCGATTTCGACATGAGCATCTTGTTCAAGGGGAAAGGATTCGGTTATGACGACCAGCCGCATCCGTTGCGGAACTGGAAGGGACTTGCCGCAGCGAATGAATTCATGTACGATAAGCGGTGGCGGGAACTCGATGTGCTATACTATCCGGATCGCGATACCGCCTATTCAATGATCTTCAAAAAAGGCGACTGGCAGGAATGCCGTCTGGTGTTCGATGAAGACGATGACTGCAATCGCTGGGAGCGTGTTGAATTCTACGACCCGCGCGATCCCTTCATCATCGGTACGGAGAAGGGCGGTCTTGACCATAACAAACAGGCCGATGCGGCCGGTGACCGGGGTGAGTTCGACCTCGACAACAGCGGCAAGGGGCAGCTGTACATCGGCGCATTCGACGGCCGCATCCATCTGTATGGAGCGGAATGGGGCGCCTGGCGGATAGACCAGCTCGCATATTCGTTCCAGGGCTTCGGTGGCAACTACGAACGCTGGGGACGTGACAGGCTGCAACGTCAGCCCGACCGGTTCGCGACGGTACGGTATGAGGATAGCGATAACAACGGATACATCGATGTGATCGAATACGACCTTGACGGTGATAAGAAGTTCGAAGACAGGGTGTCGCTTAAAGCGCTCGGCATCAGCGACCGACAGCCGTTGTATCATACTGCGGAGAAAGGATATGCCTCCCATGGTGAGCTTTTTGCAGAGGTGGCAGGGCGGATGTGGAAGAATGCGGAGACCGCGGTGCGGGTAGCTGCACAGGAGAAGATCGATACTTTCTGGTATAATTTTTACAAACGACCCATGTCGATGCACCAGCGCTATGAGTTCGGATACTGGCTGGCATTCTACATCTATCAAGACCTTCGGCATCAGGCAAGGCTGGAACAGGATGCTTCGAAACTGAAGCGGATAGACAAGGCTTATTACAGCGGGCAGTGGGAACAATTGCTGCACAAGAAGGAAAAATGAACGCCATGCGAACCGGATACGGATTCATATTTATTTCATTGATGCTGCTGCGCGCGGGTCATCAGTTGAATGCGCAGCCGGCAGCCTTGCCAACGACACCGTCCATGGTGAAAGAGATGCTGGAGCGATCCGCCCAGCGGGGCGTTCATCCGAGACTTTTCTTCTCGGAAGATGACATCCTTCGGTTGGGCCTGCTGGAGTCGAAGGGCGATCCGCTCATCCGCCTCGGTCACCAGCAGTTGCAGGAAGAGGCCCGTTCCGTTTTGTCGCAGCCCTATCTCACCTATTTCCTCGATGAGGCCCGGCTTCGGGTGCCTTCGGTGCACAAGTTTGCACTGCAGGTGCCACCGCTGGTGATGATGTATCGGTTGACCGGTGATACCGCCTATGCGGAAAGGGCGATCCGGCAGGTCGTCATGATGGCAGGCTGGCCCGATTGGGGTGCTGACCGGCACTATCTGGATGCCGGCATCGGTGCATTCAACGTCGCTATGATCTATGACGGATTGTTCGGATATCTTGATGATGCTCGTAAAAAGGTGATACGCGATGCCGTGATGAAGCATGTACTCATCCCCGGTAAGCGCCAGATGGAGAAGCGCGCGTGGTGGTCCACGTCCAACAATAACTGGAATGGCATCTGCAATGGCGGCATCATCATGGCCGCCCTGTCGATGTATGAGGAGGATCCCGCAGGTATGAGCGAGGTCATCAGCCTGGCCGTCAACAACCTGCCTAAATACTTGAATTCCTTCGAGCCTGACGGGCAGAGTGAAGAGGGCGTCATGTACTGGTCCTATGGCCTCACGTACACGATACTCGCCCTGGAGAGCATGCAGCGGGTACTCGGTACTGCGTTTGGTCTCGACCGGACCCCCGGCTTCAGGAAGACCGGATGGTTCCCCGCACTCGTCTCCGGCCCGGTGACGACGCTGAACATCGGCGATGATCCGCTCAAGGACAGTCGCAGCCGGTCCTTCTTCTGGTTCGCACGACAATACAAAGACACCGCACTGGCACTGCTCCAGTACGACCTATGCCGGGAGACGCAGGTGATGAGCTGGTCAGACATGCTTTATTACGAACCGGAGGTCATAACGGCAACGGCTAAGCGAAAATCGATCCTTGCCGACAACCATGTCCGGGGCATCGAGGTCATGTCGCTGCGGACCGGGTGGGACAGGAATGCGACCTTTGTATCCATGCATGGCGGGCGCAATGATGCCAACCACGGGCACCTCGATGCCGGAACTTTCGACATACAGGCGATGGGGGAGGTATGGGCTTACGGCAACATGGGCCGTGACGATTACACCTTTCCCGGCTACTTCACCAAGAAGACCCTGCCGGACTATTTCGACCGGGACACGCTGCAGTATGAACCGGGCAGATGGCATTTCTACCGGCTCCGGGCAGAGGGTAAGAACTGCCTGGTGTTCGACCCCGGCATCAGAGCCGACCAGGACGAGAAGGGTGTTGCCTTGAAGAGGCGATCCTCCTCGGATGCTTCTTCATCCTTTCACGTCCTCGACCTTGCGGATTGTTACAAGCGTGATGTCGATGCGTATCAGCGTGCGATCAGCCTTGATAAGCGCAAGCGGATCATCAGCATCCAGGATGAGTTCGTCATGAAGCAGGCCGGCGTTGCCTGGTGGCAGATGCATACCAGGGCCATGCTCGAGATCTCCGAAGATGGCAGGACGGTCGTCATGACGCAGGCCGGCAAGAAGATGATCGCCCGCATCGCAGGACCATCCGGCGCTCGTTTTTCTGAATTGCCCGCGACGTATCTGCCCGGCAGGTCTTTTCCGCTCACCCGGAACAGTCCGAATGAAGGATTCAAGAAGCTTGTGATCCGGCTGGATGCCGTGAAAGAAGGCCGCCTACGGGTCGACTTCATGCCGGTCGGCACGGCGCAGTCCGCTAAAGAAAAGCAAGTCGCGGCAATGGAAAGCTGGCGCAAGTAAGAATCGAACCATTACATTGAATGTACATTTAAAAATAAATATAAATGACCCGATCGTATAAACAGCGCGCCGCGCGACTTCTGGCATCCCTGGCGTTTTGCTCCGTGATGCTGACTGCAACGGAGGCTTCGGCACAGTACCGTCAGAATTTCGGACTCACCCGCCGCCAGCCTGACTCCACGCTGCCAAAGGGAAAGGCCGCCTTCGATGTGCCAGTGCGAAAGGCCAAGACCATTGTGCCCGCGACACCTGTTGCGATCTCAGAAGGGAACTATCTGCTCCATAAGGGATGGGAGATGGCCGATGCGGTGACCGCACTGAGCGGGGGAACATCGCTGCTGCAGGAAGGGTATTCCACGACTGGCTGGTACAATGCCACCGTGCCGGGAACGGTACTTGCCACCCTGGTCGACGAAGGCGTGTATCCAGACCCGTATATGGGACTGAACAACATGGCCATCCCCGACACCTTGTGCCGGCAGGACTGGTGGTACCGCATCGCCTTTGCATCGCCCGAACCGGTTGCCGGGAAAAAAGCCTGGCTGCATTTCGACGGGATCAACTACAAAGCCATTTTCTTCCTGAACGGGAAATTGCTCGGCCAAACGGAAGGCGCCTTCATCCGCACGAAATTCGATGTGACGGATCATCTGAAACCGAACGGTAAGAACATACTCGCCGTTCATATCCTGCCACCCCCAAACCCCGGTATCCCGCATGAGCAGTCCTTTCTCTCAGGCATGGGCCCCAACGGCGGGCAGCTTGCACTCGACGGCCCGACATTCATATCCTCCGAGGGATGGGATTGGGTTCCGGGGATACGCGACCGCAACATCGGCATTTGGCAGGATGTGCGGCTTCGGTACACAGGCGCCGTGACGATCAGCGACCCGCAGGTCATAACGGATCTCCCATTGCCCGATACCACGAAGGCCTCCGTGACCATTCATGTCGGATTGCAGAACCACACGGCACAGCCGCAGACAGTCGTCGTCAAGGCATCCATGATGATGATCGGCATGGAGCAGACCATTCAACTCGCGGCAAATGAAATGCGCACGGTCTCCTTTTCTCCAGCAAGCCACCCTGCGCTCGTTATCCCGAACCCGAAGCTATGGTGGCCCAACGGTTACGGCAATCCTTCCCTACATGATCTTCGGTTATCCATTACCGATATCAACGGCGGGGCGATGGACAGCCACAAGCTCCGCTTCGGCATCCGGGAGTTCTCCTATGAACTCATGGTCGATGCGCCACATCGTCAGGGCTGGCGGATAGAGTATAATCCCACCGACGCGAAGTCTGCCCAGCCGCCATTCGACAATGTGAAGGGAAGGGATTTCGGGAACAGGATCTTCATACCATCCCTTCGTCAGGGGGTTGACACGACGATGTTCCTTTCCCTGCCGGAAAGCCGGAATCCATTTCTTGTCATGAAGGTCAATGGCAAGAGGATCTTCTGCCGTGGCGGGAATTGGGGGATGGATGACGGCATGAAGAAGGTCACCCGGGAGAAGCTGGAACCGTATTTCCAGTTGCACAAGCATGCGAATTACAACATGATCCGCAACTGGACCGGCGAGAGCACGGAGTCGATGTTCTTCGACCTGGCGGATGAGTACGGCATGCTCGTGTGGAATGATTTCTGGACATCCACCGAAGGGTACAACCTCAACCCCCTCAACCAGCACCTGTTCCTCGCCAATACGCTGGATGCCATCCGCAGATTCCGGAACCATGCATCGATCGCGCTCTGGTGTCCGCGCAATGAAGGCTATGCTCCCGCCGGCATCGAGGATGAGCTCTACGAACAGTTGATGAAAGAGGATGGGACCCGCCACTATATCGGGAATTCCCGCGAGATCAATCTGCGGCAGAGCGGTGACTGGCATTACATCGAGGATCCATCGCTGTACTACACGAAATATGCCGAAGGCTTCAGTACGGAGATCGGTACATTCTCGGTGCCTGTCGCTTCTTCCATCCGGAAGTTCATCAAGCCGGAGGACCAGTGGCCCATCAATGATGTGTGGCATTATCACGATCTGCACAGCAACAATCAAAATCTCCCCGGCTACCTAAGAGCCGTTGACAGTCTTTATGGCAAGCCTTCGGGGCTGGATGACTTCTCAAAGAAAGTGCAGCTCGTGAATTATGAAAGTCATCGTGCCATCTTTGAAGCATGGAACAATAAGATGTGGGAGAACGGCAGTGGTGTCCTCCTGTGGATGACGCATCCCGCCTGGCCCAGCATGATCTGGCAGACGTATTCCTGGGATGGGGAGACGCATGGTTCATTCTTCGGTGCGAAGAAAGCCTGCGAGCCCGTTCACATCCAGCTCAACCGCCACGATGGCAAGATGGTGCTGGTGAATACGACGATATTGCCTTACAATGATCTCAAAGTGATCTATTCGATCCATGGCATCGATGGACGCACCGTGCATTCCTCCAGTGTATCGAAGATCGCCCTCCCGGCGAATGATAAGCTCGTCATGGCAGCGCCTGTCACAGGCGGGATAACGCTTCCGGAGACCTATCTCGTCAGGCTTCAGCTTACGGATGCAAAAGGAAAAGGGATCTCTGTCAATGAATACTGGAAGACCTCCGGTGCGAACAAGGATTTTCATTCCTTCAACGATCTGCCCGAGCAGCCGCTGACGGTGAAGAAAGTGGCCGCCAGGGATGGCAGATATGTTTTGCGCGTAACGAATCCGGGCAAGCAGCCTGTCGTGGGTATCAGGCTCAACATGACCGATGCCGAGGGCAACATCCTGCTGCCTGCATTCTTCAGCGATGGCTATTTCACGCTGATGCCCGGCGAACATCGTGATATCGACGCCGGCCCGCGGACTACTGCCGCTTCCGTCAGGGTGCGGACGGAAGGCTATAACAGCGGTGTGATCCTACATAAAGCAGACTGATCCGACATGAAGCAACTATTGTTCGCAATCATCCTCATGCTGCCGGTAAGGCAGGCGTCTGCGCAGCCGACCGAGCAACTCGTGCGCGTATCCGTGGTGCCCGATGCCGACAACTGGCAGCGCAAGGTCGGGGAACCCACGCGTTTTCTTATCACCGTGATGAGGGACGGCTCTCCGATGCGGAACGCACGCATCGCCTATCAGGTGGGTCCGGAGCGGATGAAACCGATGCAGACCGACACCATCATGCTGACCGACGGGCGGTTCACCACTTCCGGTCATTCGATGCAGGTGCCCGGCTTTCTTCGTTGTGCCGTGACCGTTATGTTCGGGGGCAAGGCGTATCGCGGACTGGCGACGGTGGGCTACGATATCGCGGGGATCCGACCGACAGTGACCAGGCCCGCTGATTTTGCGGATTTCTGGAATGGCGTAAAACGGGATCTGGCATCCGTCCCATTGGATGCAAGGCTCACGCTCCTGCCGGAGAAGGGGTCGGGATCGACGAACGTCTATCATGTCAATCTGCAGAACCTCGGGAATGCCCGCCTCTACGGCATGCTGTGCGTACCCAAGAAGCCGGGCAGGTACCCGGCAGTCCTTCAGGTACCGGGTGCAGGGATACGGCCGTATCTTCCCGATCTGGAACTGGCGGACCGGGGAGTGATCGTTTTCACCATCGGCATACACGGGATCCCTGTGAACATGGAGCCGTCGGTGTACCGCGACCTCGAGGCGGGACCGCTCAAAGGGTATTTCTTTTTCAATAACTACGATCCCGATAAATTTTATTACAAGCGGGTATATGCCGGATGCATCCGTGCCGTGGACTTCATCCAGGAGCTTCCCGAATACGACGGGGAGCACCTCGCCGTCAGCGGTAACAGCCAGGGGGGGATGCTGAGCATCGTCACCGCTGCGTTGGACAAAAGGGTTAAATGCCTCGCTGCGATCCACCCCGCTTTCTGTGATCTGACCGGGTATTTTTCAGGAAGGGCCGGTGGATGGCCGCATGTTTTTGCGGAGAGCAATGTTTGGTACAGCGATCTTCCTGCGATCCGGAGGACCATGCCGTATTATGATGTCGTGAATTTTGCGAAGGCGCTGACCGTCCCGGGTTGGTATACATGGGGGTTCAACGACGAGACCTGTCCGCCCACATCGATGCATGCCGCTTACAATGCGATCACCGCGCCGAAGGAGATGGCATTGTATCCCGAGACCGGGCATTGGTTCTATCCGGAGCAGAGGGCGCGGATGAATGCGTGGTTGCTGGAGCATTTGAAGTGAATTTTTCCGGTTTTTTTGATCCGCAGGACTTAATTTAGTTGCAGATATGAAACAGACGATACAGATCTTTTTGCTCCAGTTATTGATATCAGCGGCATCCGCACAGACGTCGACCAAGGGACGTTTTTATATTGTCAATCCCGGCCCTACGGCGATGAAGGAGACGGTTGTCAGCCTCGCTTGGTCTGATTTCTCGAAACATTTCAACATCACCGATACGAACAATTTCCGCATCGTGGAGGTGAAGAAGAACATGGAAGTGCCGGTGCAGTTGGAGTACATGGGCGGCAAGGATGTACTGCATGTGCTCATACAGGCGGATGTTCCGGCTGGTGACAGCGTGGCGTTCCGTGTCGATAAGTCGCGCCGTTCGCCGGTAAAAGCGCGTACCTATGGCCGTTATGTGCCAGAGCGCAAGGATGACTTCGCGTGGGAGAACGACCGCATCGCATTCCGCGCCTATGGCAAGGCGTTGCAGTCTGCAAAGGACAACGCCCATGGCCTGGATGTATGGGTGAAAAGGTCGAAAGAGATGGTCATCAATGAGCGATACCGTAGAAATGATTACCATGAGGATCGCGGTAACGGATTGGACTACTACCATGTCGGTTTCACGATGGGCGCGGGCAACATCGCGCCATACTGGAATGATTCTGTTTGGTACCCCGGCAATTACAGTCGGTGGGAGATGCTGGACAACGGCCCATTGCGCACGAGTTTCCGATTGACATACGATCCCGTGGTGCTGAACGGGTACACGGTACGGTCTATGAAGACGATCACCCTGGATGCCGGTACTTACATGAACCGCATCACCGTGCAATACGATATCGACGGACTCGACTCCATTCCCGTCGCCGTGGGCATCATCACCCGCAAGGAGCCCGGCATCACCATGACGAATGAGCAGAAAGGCGTCATCACCTACTGGGAGCCTGCGCATCCCAAGTTCGGCACCACCGGTGTGGCTGTCGTTGCATCCGGTGCGAACAAGGTAAGGCATACGCCCTTGCAGATGCTTCTGGGCATGAAGATCCCCGTCTCGAAGCCATTCACGTACTTCGCAGGGGCCTGTTGGGACAGGGAGGGTGTGATCACGGATGACATCAAGTGGAACGACTGGGTGCGCGAATACGCAGGTTTGCAACAGGAGTCGTCCACGCCCCGCGTACGGTATCGCTGAATGTTGGGATGACCTGTGTGGGGTCTTGGCGGGCGGTCTTGCCTGCAAAGAATCTTAAGTTCCGATTTCCCTTTACTTTTGTACATGTCCAATGCATATACGTCTTGGGATGACACCATTGTTGCGCTGGCTACCGCGCATGGGGTGTCTGCCATCGCCTTGGTGCGCCTGAGCGGTACAAGGGCGCTTGAGATCGTCGGGGGGATGTTCCCATCAAAGGATCTCCGGTTGGTACCCGCCAATACCCTCCATGTCGGCTATCTGCGGGATGGCGATGTGGTGCTTGATGAAGTCGTCGTATCGATCTTCAAAGGGCCCCGTTCTTATACCGGAGAGGATATCGTGGAGATCTCCTGTCATGGTTCCCCATATATCGCGGAGCGCATCATCAGCAGTTGCATCACGCATGGTGCGCGGCTTGCGCATGCGGGAGAGTTCACGCAGCGTGCATTCCTGAAGGGCAAGCTAGACCTTACGCAGGCGGAGGCTGTGGCGGACCTCATCGCATCCACGTCGGCGGCTGCGCATCGGACGGCGCTGCACAATATAAGGGGAGGATTTTCCGCGGTGTTGCGTGACCTGCGCGAGGAACTTATCCGGTTCTCCGCACTCATTGAATTGGAACTCGACTTCTCGCAAGAGGATGTCGAGTTCGCCGACAGGGCCCAGCTCCGGTCTCTTATTTTTCGCATAGGCGAGACTGTTAGTGGTTTGTTAGATTCCTTTCGTTTGGGGAATGTCATCCGCAACGGCGTGGGTATTGCGATCATCGGCAAGCCCAATGCCGGGAAGTCTACCCTGCTCAACACGTTGTTGAACGAGAACCGTGCGATCGTGAGCGAGATCGCCGGCACCACGCGCGACACCATCGAGGAGGTGTTGAACATCGACGGCATTCTTTTTCGTCTGATCGATACTGCGGGTATCCGTGATAGTGAGGATGCCATCGAGGCGATCGGCGTGGAGCGCAGCATGGAGAAGATGCGTACGGCGGATATCGTGTTGTATATGTTCGATGTCGGTACGGAGACTGCAGGCGAGGTGGAGGCAGCGGTGCATCGGCTGCAGGAGATCAATCCATCGTATTTGTTGATCGGCAGCAAGAGTGATCTTTTTTCAGAGGCGGAATTGTCTGAGAAGTTCCAGGGTATGGATCTTTTGTATCTGTCTGCACGCACGCATCATCACATCGAAGTTTTGAAGCAGCGGATGGTCGACCAGGTACTGCAGGGCACGGTCGGCGGAGAGAGCGTGATCGTCACGAATGCGCGGCATTACGCTTCGTTACAGCAGGTGTCGGGTTCGTTGGAGGACATACGCAAGGGGATGGAAGACGCTGTGCCGGGTGATCTGCTGGCGTTGGATATCAGAAGGTGCCTGCATTATTTGGGAGAGATCACGGGGGAGGTCACGAATGAGGATCAGCTGGATTATATTTTTAGTAAGTTTTGTATCGGAAAGTAAACGCCGATAGTCAACGATAAAATAACAAATGATAAAGAAATCTCGGCTCTTTGTTCATTCAAGCGGGTAGCGCAGTACCGATTGATTTATGAAAAGTCGATTTTTCCTGTAAGCAGACATA
>CAJBPC010000319.1 GCA_903957405.1 uncultured bacterium
CAAGAACTATCACAGAAAAAAGCAAGGTTGGAGAAATCACTCGCCGACAGGGGCACATCCTTGCGGGAGATCGAGGCAAAGGCTGAAGATGCCGTACGGAAATTTGAAGCTGCAGGCTGCGAAGTGAATTACAAGAACGGCAGATTTCACATCATTGTGCCCGACAATTACGCCTTCAAATCCGGCAGCGCAACGGTCGCTGCCAGGGGGCGCGAGGCGCTGAACGTGGTCGCCCAAGTGATGTATGACAACCCCGGCATCTACGCTATGATTCTCGGGCATACGGACAACGCGACGATCAAAGGCGTTGCAGACAACTGGTCGCTGAGTACGGAAAGGGCGAATGCCGTCGTGAGGATCCTTGCCGATGTGTACAACATCAACCCCCGCCGGCTGACGGCAGCAGGCAGGAGTAAATTCAATCCGGTCGCCGAAAACGACAGCCCTGAAGGCATGGCGAAAAACAGGAGGATCGAGATCGTGCTCAATCCAGACCTGAGCCGGATATGGGATCTGATGGGTGAGTGATTCGCCCTTCAGCATTTTGCTGATCTGTCTTGACATGCAACATCGAATGGAAACTTAATAAAACGAACATCATGAAAAAACTGCAATTGAAAGGCCTTGCCTTACTACCCGCTGCGGCCGTATTGATGGCATTGCTGCCGGTCAATGCGACGGCACAGAAGAAGCCCGCCGCCATTCAGAAAAACTCAGGCCCTGCAAAACCCGGTAATATCAGCAAGCCCTCCAGTCAAGGCAGACAGGCAGCTCCTGCTCGTCCTGACAACGTCGGTAAATCTTCCGGACTCGCTGATCGCAACAATGTCTCCAACTCCGGGAATAAAAACATCAATGCCGGAAATAAAACGAACGTGGGGAACAAGGTCGATATCGACAACAGCCGGAAGAATGTGAATGTGAACATCGACAACAGCAAGGACATCCGTGTCAATAACAGCCGGAACACTTCTGTTCGGCGCATGAACAACTATCGCCCATATCCCCGGCCTCCATATCGCTATGGCGGATTCCGGTTCTATGCCTATCATCCGTACTACTATCACCCCTATCGTCCGTTTGTGTGGGGACCGGTATGGCATCCGTGGGGATTCTTTGTAGCGACCCTCGCTACGACGGCCATCATCATCTCCATCGTCGACAATGACATTCCGCCCCCACCGGATGCTTCTGGTATCCTCGCCATGGGCAATGGTTTCATGATGGCCGAGATGTCGCCTGCCCCGTCGGGTCCATCCATGTGGCAGATTCCGGAAGCCCCTGCAGTTCCGTCTTTCAATCAACTCGCACAGGATTACTACTACGACCAGGGTGTCTTTTATATCAAGATGGAAGGCGGCTATACCGTTGTCGCAGCACCCGTGGGTGCGAACATAAAGACGCTCCCATCCGGTTATGAGACCGTCAAACTGGATGACGGATCTGTCAATTACTATTACGGCGGAGCCTTCTATGAGAAGTCTTCCAACGGATATGTTGTCGTGCCGCCGACTGCCGGCGCCGTCGTCGAACATCTCTCCGATGGTGGTGAAGAGGTCAAGCTGGGCGATGTCACCTATGTTAAACTGGGTGATACGTACTACCAGCCGATCCAGCTGGATGGCAAGAGCGTCTATGAAGTGGCTTCCGTCGAAGAGGATAAATGATCCGAACCGCCACTGCCTTTATCGAAACGGTCAATGCATAACGGTTAGGGGTAGTCGAAATATATCCACTGCGTCAAAGGTTCGCAGGTCGTTCATCCCGAACGACCTGCGGGCCTTTGTTTTTTCCGGGACTCGGGACCGGCATGCCCTTCTGCATCGAATCATCGGAGGAGTCCGTACATCCATGAGGGCTGCCGCGATCCGGGTGTGACTATCATATCATGGGCACATGTTTTCTGGGCCATGGGATGCCTCACAAATGCGGACGCGGAACCTTTGCTGGAGCGGCGAAGACGCATCCCCGGTGATAAGAACGGATAATAAAACCGTGAAGCTTCGGGGGTGGCACTATTTTTTCTCACTGGCTTTCCGCATCATGCTGCATTTCTTTACATTACATTCATTTTGTTTTCTGAACCAGTCAAGTCAATGGATACCAATGCCTGAATGTCGAAGCACATTGTTCTTGTCATTGACAGGCTTCCTGTTCACGTGGTTCGCTACCTGTGGCTTGTACTTTGCTGGGGCAGGGCTGGCGGGGGGCGGATATCTCATGGCCGGCTTGGTCATTTCGGCTTTATTGCTCAAGGCGCCGGAGGTCAGGTTGGCAATCGGCTTCGGTGGCACCGGCGGCCGTTGGAAACTGCTGGCACTGGCGACGGGACTGATGTTCAGCTATCATCTGGCCCGACAGGTCATGGATCGCTTTCCGCTGCGGTATGAGGATGCGGACATGCTGCCGGTGATGCGGGTCATGGGCGCCAGGTTCCTCTCAGGAGATTGGCGGAGCGTTTACGACGTCATCCCTGACATATGGAATGGCATGCAGCCCGTTTATCTGCCTTTCATGTGGCTGCCCTTCTCCCTCGCGGAGCCCGGTGGTTTCGACATCCGGTGGGTCACCTTCTCCGGCATCTGGCTGGCGGTGCTTTTGCCGTTCATGTTCCTGGAAAAACTGGGTACTGTTTCGGAGTGGCTTATCCTGTCATCGATACTGGTCTTACTCTGGTGGTTTCACATGGAGCCGACAAACAACGTGATCAAGTTGACGGAGGAGGGTGTGGTATATGCGTATTATGTGCTGCTGGCCGTTGCACTGGCTTCCGGGAATCCTTTGTTGATAGGGCTTTCCGTGTCTGCCTGTTTTCTCAGTCGGTATTCGTTCGCAGGAGCTTTGCCCGCCGTCGGTTGCTACTGGCTATGGAGGGGTAGGTGGCGGCGGATCATGACGGTGCTGGCGGTCGTGACAGCGTTCATCATTGGTAGCCTGCTGATCTTTGGCCCACGGGTGTTCCTGCCTTTTACCGAATTGCCTGTCCGGTATGTTGAGCATGCCGCCAAGGTTTGGAATGAAAACCCTGAATATTTCCTAAATGGTCTTGGGCTGGCAAAATACTTCGGTCCCGCGAATATCGGATTACAGTACGGCTTGCTGGTATATGGTTCTTTCCTGCTACCGTTCTTATGGGTGCTGGCAAGCATCTTTTATGAATGGAAAAGTGGTAAAAGATTGCGTAACGTGGAATTGTCTCTCGTCCTTGTCACGCTCACCTACTTCCACAGCATGCTGGTGGTGAGCTACCTGTATTTGTTCTACACGCCCGTTGTCTTCGGACTTGCAGCGGTATCACTGGTTTTTCACAGCCGGAGGATGACCATCAGATGAATACCCTCGATCCCTGCGTGTAGTTTTCCCGGAAAACACTGGGTGTGCATCCTTTCTTTTTCTTGAAGAGCCGGTTGAAGTTGGAGATGTTGTTGAACCCGCAATCGTATGCGATCTCTGAGACGGACTGTGTGGTTTCTATAAGCATTCGGGTGGCATGTCCCAGCCGGATCTCCAGCAGGCTGTTCACAAACGAGATGCCCGTTCTCGCTTTGAAGAACCGGCTGAAGGATGCCGTCGACATGTTTGCAATCTTGGCCGCTTCCGCCAGTGTGATGGTCTTATGAAAGTTCTGGTTGAGCAGGTCCACCACTTTCTCAATGCGACGGCTGCTGTAAGTAGACTCTGTGATGTTGAAGGACGTGTTCGAAAGGGTCTGCATATGCCTGGAGACCGAGAGGTCGTGTAAGATCGACATCAGTTCGAGGACGGAATCAAACCCTTGTTTCTGGTTGAGCGTCATCAGCCTCGGTGTCAGCTGGTCGATCGTAGACTTTGAAAAAGAAATGCCCCTGGTGGCCCTTTCCAGCATCTTTCGGATAAAACTCAGCTGGTTTCTCTTCAGGAATTTATCATCCAGCAGGTCTTTGTGAAACTGGATCGTGATTTCCCGAATCTCCTTGCTTTTGCATTTGTGTGTCTGCCAGACATGCGGAATATTGGAACCCACCAACACCAGCTCCCGGTCATCGATCTCTGCAATGTGATCTCCCACGACCCTTCTGGCACCTTTGGCATTCAGGATGAAATTGAGCTCTATTTCTTCGTGATAATGCAACGGGAAGTCGAATTCGCTTTTTTGCCTGAAGGAAATGGTGAAGCAATCGTTGCTGGTGAGCGGAGTTATTTCCCGCATGATATTTTTTGACATCCTTCGGTTTTGTGTTTAGTTGGTAGCATGAGGATAA
>CAJBPC010000320.1 GCA_903957405.1 uncultured bacterium
GCGGACTGAAAGCCCTGGTATGCGGTGCTTTCGGCCCATCCCGCGACCTTACACACGATGACCCCGCCGTGCACGCAGAATGCCTGTCGTATATCGAGGACTGCCTCGACATCTGCAACGGACTCGGCGCAGGTTTCTTCGCAGGACCGATGTATTCCGCCGTGGGTAAGGCTCGGATGGTGTCAGACGAACAGCGTAAGCGCGAATGGAACCTCGCCGTCTCTAACCTCGGGAAGGTCTGCGAAATGGCCGCCTCCCGCGGACTGATGGTGGCACTGGAGCCGTTGAACCGCTTCGAATCGGATCTGATCAATACATCCGCAGACGTCATGCGTTTGATCGGCGACATCGGCCATCCGGCTGCAGGCGTCGGACTGGATGGTTTTCATATGAATATCGAAGAGCGTGACATCGTTCAGGCCATCAAAACAGCTGGTGACAGACTCATTCACCTTCAGGTGTCTGAGAATTACAGAGGGACACCCGGAACGGGGCAGACGCGATGGGATGATTACCGCAACGGTCTTGAATCGATCGGTTACAAAGGTGCCGTTTCCATCGAGAGTTTCACGACGGACAATCGTTCGCTTGCAGGAGCCGTTTGTTTCTGGCGGCCGATGGCGGAAAGCCAGGATGCGTTTGCCCGGGAGGGCCTGCGTTTCCTGAGGGAATGGGTGAAATGAATGTGATGATATACATCCGTGATGCGCATCGGGCATCATTTTTTCGAAAGGGTCGTCAAGAGAAAAACATAATATAACATATTCATGGAAAAGAAGATCAATGTGGCCATCGTGGGCCTCGGGTTCGGTGCGGAGTTCATCCCCATCTATCAGCGTCACCCGGATGCGCACATGTACGCCATCTGCCAGCGCAACAAGGAAAAGCTTGACAGCATCGGCGATGCCTTCGGCATCGAAAAAAGGTACACGGATTTCGATGAACTGTTGAAAGATCCCGCCGTCGACGCCGTGCATATCAACACGCCCATTCCCGATCACGGAAGCCAGTCCATCAAAGCACTCAAGGCCGGCAAGCATGTGGCTTGTACCGTGCCGATGGCGACGACCGTCGATGAATGCCGGCAGATCGTTGAGTTGGTGCAGCAGACCGGACTATCGTATATGATGATGGAGACGGTCATCTACGCACGGGAGTTTCTTTTCATGAAAGATCTGTACGAAAAGGGTGAGCTCGGCAAGGTGCAGTTCCTTAAGGCGAGCCATCAGCAGGACATGGACGGCTGGCCCAACTACTGGCCCGGTCTTCCTCCCATGCACTATGCCACACATTGCGTGGGACCCTTACTGGCCCTCACCCGCGCAGAGGCGGAGTATGTTTCCTGCTTTGGTTCCGGTACGATCCGCGAATCGCTGCAAGCGCATTACAACTCGCCTTTTGCCGTCGAATCAACCCATGTCAAGTTCCGGAACAGCGACATCACGGCGCATGTATACCGCTCGCTATTCGATATCGCACGGCAGTACCGGGAGAGTTTCGAAGTGTATGGTACCCTGAAGTCCGTCGAATGGCCATTGATAGAAGGCCATCCGCTGGTCGTACATACCGCCAAGAAACCGGAGCCAGAGATCCCTGAAGAAGTCCACTCACCCGACTACGCCCACCTGCTGCCCGAATCCATCCGTCGTTTCACCACGAAAGGGGTGTATGATACCGATGACCATGTGCACCTTTCCTTCACACAGGGTGCAGGGCATGGCGGCTCTCATCCGCACCTGGTGCACGAATTCATTTCTGCGCTTACCCATGACCGTAAGCCATTTCCGGATGCGATGCAATCGGCCAACATCACCTGTGTGGGGATCCTGGCGCACGAGTCAGCCATGAATGGCGGTCAGATCTTGCAGATGCCCGCATTCACCCTGTCGAGCTGACAGGCGGCCGGCACTATCACAGCATCTGGCCCTAACGCAGTGCCCTGCGGGGTTCTGGAAACAATCAGGTCTTTCTGGTATGCGGGCCATGGTCATGGTCCCGGTTAGGGGATCATGCGTCCCTGCAACATTGCAGGGTGGTGAGAGGTTACGTTACTTGACTCAATGGGACTTTGGCATCGATTGACCGCTTGGGGAATGAACCGGTTTCCCGTTCACAAGGAGTTTTTCAGCATGTATAATACATAGCTGGCGAAACGGTTTGGATTGTACGGATTTATTTTGACTTCCTTCCGGGTCAATATCTTTTTCAGGGTTTTTATGCCGTATCTGTCGATCACTTTCCCGTACAGCGTTTCAATCATTTGTTTATCCGAAGAAGGATCGGGCGGACTGTAACCCTTTTGCCTTCCGTCTGACCGAATGAGGAGGGCGCCCAGGAAATAATCATCCCCTTTTTCATCCACCATGTGGTCGAAGTATTCAATGATCTGGGGGTAGCATTCGGGTATGTTAAATATCAAGTTGGTCATGCTGTTGAAATCGCCATCCTTATGCATCATCCAGAAGCAGAATGCCGAAGCCTCCGGATTGTAGCGCTCGGCCTGATCCAGCGCGCCGTCGAAGGCTTTATTCGAGATGATCTTTCGAAATTTTTCATCTTCGGTCATACCCATCAGGGTATGGTAATCCTGAAGGTTGAAACTCACGGAAAGCAGCTTGATTGCTATTTTTCTATATTCCTCCAGCTTGCCAGTGAGCAGGTATATCTGTCCAAGGCACTGTTGGTATGGGATGTCGAATGTCCTATGGATATTCCGCCGGATCTGCTCGGTGCAAATTTTTTCCGCTCTATTATACTCCCCGATGCCCATCATCGCATGGATCAACTTGATATTGTATTTATTCTCATGGTAGATGGTCTCAAAAGCCGTTGGTTTTTCTTTCAAGACGCCGGTCGCCATCGCCAGCGACAGCAATGAGATGGATGTGTCAATGGGTAGGTTCACTCCTGCATGCGGTGTCTTTTCGTATACACCCACCAGATGCTCGGCTATGATCTTCCGACGGGCCGTGTCGCAGGTTTCCGATAACTCAATCAGGAACAACATGTAGAGGTTGCCCTTTTTGTGGAAGTCTATGGCGATCTGTTCCACAAATAATGTGATCGTACGTTGAAAAGCATCTTCCGTCGCCAGTGACCGGATGCTCTCTGCCGCTCGGTTCAGGTTTTTTTGGAGGTATTTTAATATCTGGTTTCCCGTATGATGGAAGCCGAATTGCTCTTTAATGACGGCATTGATCAGGCTGTCGAGCAAATCAAAGCCGGTATAAGAAGATATGTCCTTCAGGCTCTGTTCCAACAGAGGAGTAAGAAGACTATCCCATAGTTCCGTTAGTTTTTTAATCTCCGATACATGCGTCTTTTTGCGGGATTTGAGGATGGCCTTCCTGCCTTCTTGCGCAAGGGGCGCGGCATCTTCAGGAGTATAGATCCTGTTTGCCGAGGTGAAATGCCGGGTGAATGCCAGCTGCATGTCCTTGTTCTTCGACAAAATTTCGTGTAGCCATTGCCGTAAGCGGGCGGGATCGACCTCTTCCAGGAGCAGTTCAAAAGGCTGCTGTTTGGCCTTCTTCACCTTCTTTTGCGGTATCGGCTTTTGATCGTTCGACAAATGCAGGAGCAGTGCCGCCAGGTGCCTGCAGATTTTCCCGTCGGCATTGCACTCGCACTGCATCTGAGAGGCTGTGCCATCCGGTTGCAGTTCCAAGGCAACGTCGAAGGATGATTCCCCTTCATCCACATAGGCAACGTACCGGCCTTTGCTTTCTTCATCGCATTCCCGCACCTTCAGTTGCGAGGCTTTCTTCAGCATGCTTGCGGGGATGGAAATGCCGGTGTCGTGTATGGTTATGGCATTGGCCATGGCATGTACTTTTTATGGCGTCGAATATCAGTAAAAAATTGGAATTGACATCATTCGCGCAGCACAGAATCACAGTTCTTGACAAAGGGTCGACAGTGGGCCGAATGGCGTGGGGTCAAGCGGACACGCTACCTGTCTTTTTCACCCTATGATTTCTCTTGTCATTTATCCTTCACACACCTCACCGATAGTCCCATGGATTTATCACTACTGATGAGGTACATGGATGCTTCCCGATGGGTCAGCACCACATTATAGGCGGTTGCCGCGTCTTCTTCATTCCTGCACCACCAAAACCCTGACTCGCCGGAATAGCTAAATCCGTTCTCATATCTGTAACCACCGGGATTCGCGTTGAATGCACTGCCATTGCTGGCGCCTGCATTAGGCTGAGCCCATCCGTTCTGGCTTTTCAATTGTCCGCCGGCGAGTTCCATGCCCCCCAATTTTTCAGCCAATACCGTCCATTCTTCGGAAGAAGGCATATGCCATCCTGCCGGACAAAGCCCCCTTGGGTCGTTCACCGTCTGCCAGTTATACAGCCGTGCATAAGTGCGGGCGTTGAAACTGTCATTCCCGTAATGACACCAGGCCCCGGTCTTGAGTGATCCCCAACTGCGGAAATCCGCCACACGGGGAATGCTGTCGCCGTTGCGATAGACGCCTATGTCGAGATTGGATGCCATCCAGGTTTGCTCGCCGATGCGCACCGTGTCATAGGATGCCACAGTGTCCTTGGCCTCTTTGTTTTCTGCTATTTGAGCCTGTACATCAGAAGGCTGAAGCATGACCATGAACATCGCCACCATGAAAACTGTTTGCTTTGCGCATTCAGAAAGCATGAGCTGCCGGGAGTGATTCTTTTTTTGTGGTTTCATTTTCTTAAAAAAAAGCGCGGAGTGAGGCCATTATTCCTCGCCCCGCGCAGCTCATGGATTATAACTATTCTGCGTTGTATCCTTATTCAGAAACCTTGAATTCCACCCTGCGGTTTTTCGCCCTGCCTTCTGCGGTGGCATTGTCTGCTACCGGTTGTGCCGGACCGTATCCTACGGAGCTTAAACGGGCCGCATCGACTTTTTTGCCAATGAGGTAGGTTTTTACAGAAGCGGCACGCTTCTCAGAAAGTGTTTGATTGATCTCCGCCTTGCCCACATTATCCGTATGCCCTTCGATGGCGATTTTGATATTCATGTAGTCGCGGTTCAGGATCTCGCTGAGTTTGTTCAGCTCTGTCTTCGCGGCAGTGGTCAGGTTGGAGGTGCCGGTGGCGAACTGGATGTTGGATGCGTTGAAGTCGATGGCAGGGCAGCCATAGTTGGCCGCAGTACCGGCCAGGGTCGGGCAGCGATCCTCATCATCATTCACCCCGTCGCCATCAGCATCGGGTATGGGGCAACCATCATATTTCGCGAGTCCAGCCACTGTCGGGCATTTATCTTGCTCATCATTCAGACCATCCTTGTCGGTGTCCGGAACTGGACAGCCGTCATAACGTGCCAATCCTGCCACCGTCGGACATTTGTCTTTTTCATCATTGATGCCATCTTTATCTGTATCGAGTATCGGACATCCGTTGTTGCGAACCGGACCTGCCACATCAGGGCATTTGTCATCTGCATCGGGCACTCCGTCATTGTCACGATCTACCACTACAGGCGCCACTGGGGCAATGGGTAGCGGTTCTACTTTCACTTTCTTTTTCCCAATAGGAATGCGCAGTCGGACCACAATCGTGTGGTACCAATCTTTCAAATCGTTATTTCCCCTGGCCGTACCTGCTGCAGGGAAGTTGCCCGGACCGCGGTAAGACATTTCCACCGCTTTGGCGCCTTTCGCGCTCTGCAGAACAGACTTGTCGGGATAGTTGCCACCCACATCATCCAAATGGTCGGTGAAAGTCTTCCGGAACAGGGCCTCAATGTCGAGATGCGCATGCTTGCCCACTCTGAAATCCAAACCGGGACCGAAAGGTATGGCGATGTTTATTTTACTTGGCACTTTGCTATTGGGATATTGGCTTAAGCCCTGACCCTCAGTGCGGAGCGGAAAGAGTTCCTGACGTTTGCCACTCGCGTCGAAAGC
>CAJBPC010000321.1 GCA_903957405.1 uncultured bacterium
TGAGAATGCTGCGGCCAACCATGCAGAGATCATTTTCAGACAAATCGATATTCTTGACAAGGCCTCGCGCGACAAGCTTCCGGTATTCGACCTCATCGTGTCAAATCCTCCCTACGTGCTTCAGGACGACCGGCAGGAGATGCGGGAGAACGTCCTCCGATATGAGCCACATATGGCATTGTTCGTCGACGGGTCGGATCCTTTGCTGTTCTACCGCGAGATCTGCCGATTTGCCGACACACACCTTCGGGCGGGCGAGATGCTGTTCTTCGAGATCCATGAAAGCATGGGTGAGGCCATGCGATCCTTGCTGGAGGGATTCGATTATAAGGAAATCTCCGGGGCAAAGGACCTCATGGGAAGGGATCGCATGACCATGGCCGTGAAGCGCGGATAAGATTCTTTGCGTTTCCTCCCGATCTTCGCACCTTTGCGACCATGAGTGCAGATGAACGATACATGTCTCGCTGCCTGCTACTGGCGGCAAAGGCGCTGGGTAAGGTTGCACCCAATCCGATGGTCGGTGCCGTGCTGGTCCATGACGGCCGCATCATCAGTGAGGGCTATCACCGGAAATTCGGCGGTGCCCATGCCGAGGTTGATTGTCTGGATGCCGTGGCCGATGCCGACCGTCACCTGATCCCCTCGTCGACACTGTACGTATCTCTGGAACCCTGCACCCACCATGGGAAGACACCGCCCTGCACCGACAGGATCATACGGGAACGCATACCCGAAGTCGTGGTTTCTTGCCGCGATCCGTTTCCCCAGGTCGATGGCAAAGGGCTGGAGCAGCTCCGGGATGCCGGTGTCATCGTGCGGTTCGGTGCGCTGGAATCGCAGGCGGAGTGGCTGAACAGGCGATTCTTCACTTTCCACCGGAAGAAGCGTCCTTATGTCATACTCAAATGGGCACAGACCGCCGACGGAATGATCGCTGGTCCGGGAAAGGAAAGGGCCTCCATATCGAATCCTATGAGTTCCCTGAAAGTGCATTGGTGGCGGGAAGCCGAACAGGCGATCATGGTCGGCACGGATACCGTCGGGCAGGATGACCCTATGCTGACGGTCAGGTCCGGCCGGTCCGGCGTCGATCCGGTGAGGGTAGTCATCGACCGGTATCTCCGATTGCCGCTGACCCGACGGATCTTCCATCCGGGGGCCTCGGTTGTCGTGTTCAATACCCTTCGGGAGGATCATGCCGGGCATCTGCGGTATTGCAGGGTCGATGATGAGAAGGACCTGCTGCCGGCGATCCTTGACAGGATGTATGGATTGAATTTGCAGAGTGTCCTGGTGGAGGGAGGCGTCGTGCTTCTGGAGTCTTTTCTGCGCCTCGATGCGTGGGATGAGATACGCCGGATAACGGCAACGGATAAACGAATTCCGGGAGGCTACCCGGGACCCTTGCTGCCGGAAGGCTTGAAGGGAGATGCGGCCATGATCGAGAAGGATAAAATAGAGATCTTCACACATGAATAATCCATTCGGAAAGGATGCCTTCACCTACCTCACGGTGGAGCAGGAATCGCACGCTGAGTTCATCGACCGTGGCAGCAGATTTATCGGTTATGCGTTTCCGTTATCTTCGGAGGAGGCTTTTAAGGACCGGATGAAGGGCTTGACCCGGGAACATCCGAAGGCGGTACACCACTGTTTCGCGTATCGCATAGGTCTGGAAGGGATCCGATTCCGATCCAGTGATAACGGCGAACCGGCCGGATCCGCAGGCAAGCCCATACTGGGGCAGATCGACAGTCGCGGACTGACGGATACCGCCGTGATCGTCGTTCGGTACTTCGGAGGCACCCTGCTGGGCGTGCCGGGTCTCATAAACGCGTACAAGAATGCCGCGGCACTGGCATTGCAGGTCGCGCGCGCCGTGGAAAAATCCATCGAAGATCCATATGACCTCGAATTCGACTACACCCTTGTCAACGAAGTGATGATGGTCATCAAGCGGCACAGCTGTTCGGTCTTGAAACAGGAGATGCAGCTTTTCTGCCATTTCCGGGTCGGCATTCCAAGGAGGAGCAGGGATGCCTGCCTTCGTCAATTCGGCAATATCCACGGCGTGTCCGTCAATGCGACCCGACCGTGACGAA
>CAJBPC010000322.1 GCA_903957405.1 uncultured bacterium
GACAGGAAAAAAAATTTATCCGGGAAATTGTCGCTAACGGGAAGAATTCATTCCCGGGTGATGCGAAGAATATGGCTGCGGATCGACTGGACGGCCTTCTGCATGTGATTCTTGACAGTGAATTTCGAGATGCCCATGATCTGACCGATGGAGGCCTGGTCAAGGTCGCCCTGGTCGGCGAGCTGATAGACCATTTGCTGCTGACGGGGAAGACGCGCCACGGCATGCTGCAGGATTGATGTCAACTCCCGGGACTGTACGTATTCTTCCGGAAGGCCCAGTCTGGACAATGGATCGGCTTCCTGACGGCTCAGAAAAGATTCCTCGGTGAGTTTTTTCCGCAATGCATTCAAGATATGGTTGCGTGCGATGATGAACAGATAGTCGCGAAAGCATTTCACATCGGGAAGACGCTTCCTGTTCGTCCACACTTTTATGAACACATCCTGGACTACTTCTTCGGCGAGTTCCCCGGACCTTGTCATTTCCCTGGCAACGGCATATACCATCTGCCAATGCCGTTTGTACAGCATGGAAAATGCGGCGTGATCATCGTCGGACACAAGGATGATCAGCGCAAGGTCATCTTGATCGCAATGGGCAGGCAAGGTCGTTTTGGTTTTGCTATCGTTTACAGCGTTAACCAAATATAACATCTCAGGTTGAGAAATCCATATCTCTTGTAGTGCTTGGGAAAAAACCATCGGATCATTTCCGTCCCGCAGCGATCAGACCCCTTCAGGCGATGATGCCATGGAGCGGCTGAACAGCAACAGCTGCCCAGCAACGGACGCCCTGTCTGCCAGCTCCCGGTCAGGCCGTATCACCCGTGCACTCATGCCCAAATGGTGCAGTGCGATGGCATATAGATCCGACAGCGGGGATGCCCCATGGAGGATGATCTTTCCATTAGACTCATCCGGAATGGCTTGCAGCTCATGGCCTAAAAGGATGCCGCTGAGGTGATATGCGTTGCCGCTTTTCGCGAGACCATGAAGCAGATGCCTGGTTCTGACGGAGAAGATATCGTTCAACAGATTGCCATCGGCAGCACGCTCCACTCCCTGCCGGAGTGCTGCCTCATCCTCCCCTTTCAGCGCGCCTTGTCCGGGCATCGATACCGACTCCCGCAGCACGCTGTGTGCGCAAAGCATGGAGAACAACTCCCCCGTCATGAAGGTGCGGAAGTCGATCATGCTGTCACCGGAAATACGGATGTGCTTGCTGTGCGTGCCTGGCAGGAGCAATAGCGCATCATCGAGCTCTTCGTGTACCTGACGCAGTTGCGGCAAGAGGCCCATCATCTCGGTCTCCTCACCCCGCATCACATCACCTTCACTCCTGACACCCGACACCAGCAGCATGTCGTTCGAGAACGAATCATCGGCAGGCATGTGGTGGATGACGGCGTCCTCGCCAGACAGCCGGAAAGGCAGCGTCGCATAGGGTAATTCACAGATCCCGATGGACGAAGAGGCCATGCCCGAGACGACCAGCGGGATGCCGGTGGCGGGAATCCCCAGCGGAGATAGCAGACGTTGCACCTCGGATCCGAGGTGCCTCCTGTACTGCCGGTGCATGGATTTGCTACCGTTCTCCGGGCTTTCCTGAAAGATGCGATGGATTGCCTTCACCCCCATGTCGGAGCGGATTTCCGTCGTTACAGATCCTGACGCAAGGTCGATCAACCGAAGACGGAATGCAGAACTGCCCCAATCGCATCCGATGATGTATGTATTATTGAAATGCATCTGTTGGAAGGGGCGCAAGATAGTGCTTTTCCCATCCGGCTGCGTGATGTCGAGAATACATGAAGGGGTGAGAGGAATCAATCGACCGGGATGCAGACGGGTCGGCGGGCGAAAAACCACAGGGATAATCCTTGCTGAATTCCTCTCGGAAACTGATATTATCCCTAATTTACAACCCCATAGGCGCAGCTGCTCCGCATGAGCGGAGGCTGTCGCCACAGACCTTCTAAACATTGAACATGCATTCAAGAAATCATCTTTTTAGACACACCTTACATGTATCGGGCTTCCTGCTGGCTACCTTGCTTTTAAGCGCACATACCGAAAAGCCAGCCCGGGGCGAAACGCCTCCGCAACGACCGAACATCATTTACATCATGGCAGACGACCTGGGATTCTCCGACATCGGATGCTATGGCGGAGAAGTACAGACGCCAAACCTCGACAAACTCGCATCCAACGGCATGAAGCTCAGGACGTTCTATAACAATTCCCGGTGCTGCCCCACCCGTGCATCCCTGCTGACGGGGCAATACCCGCATACGGTGGGCATGGGGCACATGGTGACACTGGCACAAAACAAATACGACAGTGGCAGCTACCAGGGGTTTCTTTCTCCCGATCATCCCACCATTGCGGAAGAGTTGAAAAAAGCCGGGTACCGAACGTATATGTCCGGCAAATGGCATGTCGGTGAAAGAAGGGAACACTGGCCGGTGAAGAGGGGATTCGACCGTTACTTCGGACTGATATCGGGTGCATCGAGCTTCTATGAGATCACACCGGCAGAAAAGGCAAAACGATTCTACGCGGTGGACGACAAAGACTACGAGATCCCCGCCGAGGGGTACTATGCCACCGATGCATTCACAGACAGGGCCATCGGATTCATCACCGACCACAAAAAACAGCATACGGCACAACCATTCTTCCTCTATCTCGCCTACACAGCGCCGCACTTCCCGCTGCATGCCCTCGAGCCCGACATCGCAAAGTATGAAAAGATCTATGCCAAGGGATGGGACCTCGCACGGCAGCAACGGTACGAAGGCATGAAGAAAGCAGGATACATCGATGACAGATACCAACTCACCCCAAAAACAAAAGGGATACCCGACTGGACGGGTGACAATGAAAAAGACCAGTGGGTCCGCAAGATGGCGGTATATGCAGCCATGACAGACAGAATGGATCAGAATATCGGCAAACTCGTTGCCGCATTGAAAGGAAACAAGCAACTCGAGAATACCCTGATCGTGTTCCTCTCCGACAACGGAGGATGCGCGGAATCGGTCAATACCAAGGGCCTGCATGACCCTGCAAAGAAAGTCGGAGAAAAAGGGTCTTACAGCGCCATAGAAGAGGCATGGGCCAACGTGTCGAACACGCCCTTCCGGATGTACAAGCACTACATGCATGAAGGCGGGATCGCCACCCCTTTCATCGTGCACTGGCCGGCAGCGATAAAGCCAGGGAAAGGATTCTCCGATGGCATCGGGCACGTGATAGACCTGATGCCGACAGCACTGGAACTCGCCGGTGCGAAACAGGGCAACCTGCCCGGGAAGAGCATCTCCTACCTTTGGAGATCCGATCGGCAACCCGACAGGACCTACTGTTGGGAGCATGAAGGCAACAAGGCCATCCGGAAAGGGAAATGGAAGCTTGTGAGAGACTATTCCGACCTTTCCTGGGAACTGTATGACATGCAGGCAGACCCGACGGAAATGAAGGATCTCGCATCCGTGGAATCGGCACTGGCTCAAGCCCTGCTGTCGGAATACTTGGCATGGGAGAAGCAGGTGGGGGTGAAGGAATTCCAGGGCAAACGCTATGGCAACCCCGCAGGCGCAAAATGATCAGAAAAAAATCCCGAAAAGAAAGAAACGAAATACTGGATAACATCTCTCCAACGACCGCGGCGAAGTGACTGCCATCACGGACCGGGTCATGCATAGCCGTTGAGGGGGACGGTACGACAGAGAAAAATCAGACAAGGAAAAAATAAATATAAACGACACTGCTCCGGAGAAAGTTTTCCGTCCGCCCATCTTCGGATCCATCGGTCGTGTGCAACAAGTTATGGTGACCAGATCCACGAATCTCACCGACAGGATCACCATGCGCCGAAAAAATACATTAATGACATAGTCAGATAAATTTTGGTCGAAAGCAATTGATTCGGCCTAACTTACTGATTGATATCGATCTTGTACGGCAGATGTGTAACATATTCACGTGTTACACATCCAAAAAAAGGTGATATGCGGATATTGGTTGCATTGCTATATTTTTTTGTGCATGCACACGCCATCATTGCGCAGCCTGTTGCAGAGGAGGCCCTGTTGATCGGGGTTGAAGAGTCTACCACATATCCAGAGCGGCTATCGGCACTTCACGAGCTTGCGCATTACTACTACGACATGAACCTTGAGAAGATGGGTGACCGGGTCATAGACCGCATGATCCTGGAAGCCGAGAAAAGCAGGGATAGGGTGCTGATCCAAAAAGCACTGTTTGAAAATCCATGCTTCGAACTGTCGACTTTGTTGAACACTGAGGTGGCAACACAAAAGAAGTCATATGCAGAGCGTGCTTTGGAATATGCCAGACGCTACAATGATCCTGCCCTTTCGGCACACGCATACATTTAACTTTCAAACTATCATCTGTATGCCGGGGATTTCCTGAAAGCGGATTACCACGCAGACATGGCCACGAACAATGCCTATTTATCCGGCAATGACTCGGCCATCATTTTAAGCAATTTGCAAAAGGGTGAGGTCAGCAAAAGCATGTCGAAGGTTTTGGAGGCTGTACAGAAATATTCAAATGCGCAGGATCTGGCCATCAGAAATAGCATGTACCAATTGGAGTCCAGGGCATGTCATGCA
>CAJBPC010000323.1 GCA_903957405.1 uncultured bacterium
CCCATCACTGTGCTGAAGCGCCAGCAATCCGCCGATCGCATCATCAAGCTCCTGCAACAACAACCCCGAACGATGATATGCCGATTCCGGCGTGCCGATCGCACCACACCCCCGCGTGAGGAACTCCACCGTGGCGATTGGAGTGACGATGAGATTCGCGTCGCGATATGCACCGAAATATCGGTTACCCTTCTCCGTTACCTTCATGGAACTGTGTGACATGACAGCGGCATCATTCTGACGGATGAGCTGCAGCAGCCACTCCGGCTTCGCGGCAGGTGCCTCCGGTCCAAAATGACTCGATGATGCCATACCCGTGAAAGGAAGCGAGGCAGGGGTGCCGGTACCGAAATGGATGCATGCGCTTGTCTTCATGCCGGTGATGGATGTCATGGTTTCCGGATGCCCTTGTAGATCTCATATTCAAGACCGAACATGATGAATGCACCATACCCAAATCCTGTACCTTCCGTGATCTTCCGGGTGAGATAATATGCCTGGTCGCCGACACAGGTGCCGCCAGACACCCTTGATGGTACCAGGTGTCCGCCACCCGCATCCTTCATGCTGAACTGTCGCAATCCCGCATAGCTTCGGTCAGCGATCGGCATGTATTTCTTCCGGTCAAGCACCCCGAGCCGGAGGCCTTTCACGATGGCATACGCGAACATCGCCGTACAGGAGCTCTCCTCGAAATTCCCTTCAAGAGACGGCAGGGTGACGAGCTGGTACCAATGACCCGTCGGCGCGTGCTGATATGGTGCGACAGCACCCGCGAAATGCTGCAATGCCTTTTCAAACCGCTTCCGGTACGGGGATGAACGAGGTGTAACCTCCAGGGCATCCGCCAGCGCCATGCCCACCCAACCATTACCACGTGCCCATATCTGGTCGTTCCGGCCAGTGACCTTATCGGGCCAGTTCTTCACACTGCACTTGTCATCGTAGAACACACTGTCCGCATCCCAGCCGTGCACCCAAAGTCCGGTACGCTTATCCGTTAGTGTCCGGTTGTGTATATCAAACTGCTGCCACACTTCGGCCAGATATTGCTCATCTTTTGTGAGCCGGTACATCTCCAGCAGAAACAAACTCAGCATATACACCGTGTCGTCCCATAGCTCCAGTGTCTCCGCCCTGTGGGAAACTCCGCCGTTGTACGTCCTCGGTATCATGAGATAGTCAGCATAGATCTGTCGGGCCCTGCGGATATATGACGTATCACCCGAGACCCTGGCGAGGAATGCCAGCCCATGTGCGGATGCCACGGCATTCGGGTGCTTTCCGTTGGCGACCGGCCGGGATACTTCCATCGCCTGCCGCACATAGTCGAAATAAAGCTGCTTGTCCGCTCCTGCCCTGGCATGATATAGATGCACGAGCGAATTGAGAAAGGTCGCCTGACCCCAGTCCCATTTGTACTGCGCAGCGGGCATGTACACTTCCCGACCGTGTCGGTCGACGGAATCCACCCAGGTCTGAGACCCTGCCGTTGTCGCAACAAGACACGCACTGCAGAGGATCGTTAGGAATCTATGAAGCATGGCATATTCGGTTTAGGGTTTTTAGGTACTTGTTGCAGGGCTGATTCAACCTGCTTAATGGGTGCCCGATAAAATTCCGCAAGCGACAATGACGGCTTCACCGAGCTGCCTTTTTCAATGTCAATAAAACGACTCCGTGATGCCGTATCGAAACATCGATCAGGTCGGCAGAGGCATTGATATCCTGCTGACGCCAAACATCCCGGATGGTCCACCGGCCTTGAAGCCCCAATGCACTCAAACGGAGCTGATATTTCTTTTCCGGTTCATTGCCCCACCTGAAATACGACCGCGGAGATTTCCCGAAATCATCGGTATAAAAAAGCCCGACAGCATAGGAACCATCTTCTAGCGGACGCATCCAAGTCTGCACACCGCCTTCATCGCGCACCAGCCTGGCAGGCTTGCCAAGGGGATCCTGGTCGATCGCGATGACCTCGTCGTTGGTGAGCAATTGTAGGGTGAAACTGTCCAGCTGCTCGATAGGGCATCCGATCAGCATCGGCGCGGCGAGCAGGCTGAAGATACTGATATGACTGTACTGTTCGTCGGGTGTGAGCCGGGTGGGATGCATCTCCGGACCGGTCGTCACGTTGCCCACGATCATCATGTCGGCATCGTTCCAATGCCCTGGGCCTCCGTATGGACCCCATTTGTCAAGAGAGAAAACAGTGAGGTACAGACTGGTCCAGCTGTCGCGGATGTCAGGTCCGGTCCGGTACATGTTTGATACGCGCATCCAGTCTTTCACCTTTTCGAAGGGCGCGGAGTTCGACAGACTGAAGACGATATCCCTTCCGGATCGTCGCAACGCCGAAGACATCCGTTCAGCGGACTGCACATCGATCCTCCAGTCGTATTTCAGAAAATCAAATCCCCATGCGGCCATCTGCTTCGCATCGTTTTCTTCGAATCGGTACTTGCCGATACGGTTGAATGCCCTACGGTTCGGAATGATGGACGCATGGGTCTCTCCGCCGTACAACGAATCGGATGACGCACCAACATAGCCGGCATAACTGGAAATATAAGGCGTGGAATAGATGCCCGCCTTAAGGCCCATCGCATGTATGCGATCGACCATCCCCCCGATATCCGGGAATTTCTCATTCGACTGCAACGCGTTCAACATCCCCCCACGCTTTCCCTGCCACGCATCGTCGATGTTGATGTAGGTCCATCCGTGATCCGCCAGCCCTTTGCTCACCATTGCCTCCGCCGAAGCGATGACCTTTTCCCTGTCGATGGCATTGGCCCAGCTATTCCAACCGTTCCAGCCAATGGGCGGTGTCAGGGCAATGGTGTCACCGATGCAGACGCGCAAGGGCATGCTCGCCTTCCCATGGCTGTTGCGGACACTGAGCATGACCCTGTACTGGCCGCGGACGGGCACGCTACCGGATATGATGCCAGATACCGGATCGATGCGCAACCCTGAAGGAAGACCTGCAGCGGCGTATGTCAATGGCTTTTCTCCCGTGGCAGCGACCTTGTAGAGGAAGGGATTGCCGGGCGTTGCGCCGAATATCTTTGCCGAATTGATGCGTGGGGATCTTCCGGGCAACGGCGTCAGCATATATCTTTCCCCATCGTTGGGAACATGACCCACCATATGATCGCCTTCCATGATGAACCTGGCATCGGCCCAGTTGGAGTACGTCCGCTTATTGGCAATGCCCCCGACGGAATCCGTCACCAGCAGACCCACACGCCGGATACCTGTCAGGTCGACATCCACTTTCTTAGGCTCATCTCCCAACATCATGGGTCCACTTTCAAAAAGCACCTTCCCATCCCCCAGCACATGAAACTGCACGGCGATATCCTTATTGCCGCGGTCATCCGCACCCACGATGGCGGAAAATCGCCTGGCATGCCCGTCGGTCTGAAAAGCAAGCACTGCGACCGACTGTGAGCCGATGCCCCGCTGATAATGAACCTGCCGCATGAACATCGAGTCGTTCTGATAATTTCTTCGGATCTGTAATGGCCGGATGCCTTCGGAATAGGATTGGATCAGGAGCTCATCAAGCCAGATCGTCCGACCGGTTTCAGCTGCCGGTGCACTGAGCTTCAACAATACCACGCCATGGTATGGAATGGTGAACCGCATGCTGTCGGATATGCTGCCGAGGTTTTTTTGCCTCCATACATCCCGTATTTCCCAGTTGCCCTGAAGTCCGAGCTTTGAAAGGACCAGCGCTGCATCCGCAGGCTGCTCATCCCCCCATCTGAAATATCGATCAGGCGTCGTCGCGTATTGAGCGGTGTGGAACAGCCCGACGGCATAACTGCCATCCTCCAGTGGTTTTTTCCAGACCTGTATCCCATGCTCGTCACTTACCAGGCGCGCGGATTTCCCAAGGGCATCCTGATCGATTTCTATGACCTCGTCATTGGTGAGCAGATTCAGGGTGAAGGGGTCGAGCTGCTCTATCGGGCATCCGATGAG
>CAJBPC010000324.1 GCA_903957405.1 uncultured bacterium
TAACCTGGAGGGGTTCGGTGGATCGTTCGAGATCCGGCAGTATCCCGGTGGTTATTCCAACCTCACATTTCTCCTCCAATGGGAAACCGGGAACGCCGTCCTCCGGAAGCCGCCCAATGGCGCTGACATAAAAAGCGCCCATGACATGCACCGGGAATACAGGGTGCTCACTGCTTTGATTCCCGCTTTCCCGACGGTGCCGAAGCCGATCCTGTATTGCGATGATGTAACGGTTATGGGTACCCCATTTTATCTGATGGAGAAAATGACCGGCATCATACTCCGGAATACCGTTCCCAAAGGGCTTGACCTCGGGGCGGGAACGATGCTATCCATTTCCGACGCCGCCATACGCTGCCTGTCGGATCTGCACAAAGTGGATCTGGTAGCGACCGGCCTGCATGCGCTTGGGAAACCCGACGGCTACGTAAAAAGACAAACAGAGGGTTGGATCGGCCGGTATGAAAAATCCGCAACGGATGATATCCCCGGCATCCGCGAACTGTCGGATTGGATGCGTGCGAACATGCCCGAAGACAACAGACCCGCTTTCATCCACAACGATTTCAAATTCGACAACACGGTGCTCGACCCAACTGACCTTTCGCGGATCATTGCAGTCCTCGACTGGGAAATGGCGACGGTGGGCGATCCGCTCATGGACCTTGGCACCACCCTCGCCTATTGGTGTGAGGCGGATGACAATCCGGCACTGAAGCCTTTCAACCTGACATGGTTACCGGGAAATCTCACGCGGGAAGAAGTCGTCGGGAGATATGCTTCGATGATGGGCACGGATGTCCCCGACATGCTTTTTTACTATGTTTTCGGATGTTTCAAGATAGGCGTGATCGTACAACAGATATATGCCCGCTACAAGAAAGGATTCACAAATGACCAACGCTTCGCCGGACTCATACATGTCTTGCACGCATGCATGGAGAATGCACAAAGCGCGATACGTTTGGGCCGGATCAGTCAACTTGGCAAAAAATAAAAATAACCCATGACATTGAAAGCATCAGATATCCGGAAATTCCTCGTGTTGGGCAGTGGCACCCTTGGCCTGCGCGTAGCACTGCAGGCAGCCATCAGCGGTTTCGATACCACCGTGTATGACATCAGTGAACATGCATTCGGTTCGGCCCAAAAGATTCAGGGCCGCATTCTGAAGGACCTGATAGAAAAAGGCCGAATATCAACAGCGGATGCAGAAGCCGCAAGACTGCGCATCCGTTTCACACTGGACCCTGTGGAAGCTGCAAACAATGCAGATTTCGTCAGTGAATCAGTGGTCGAAGACCTGACAGTAAAAAAACAGGTATGGTCGCTTTTCGCAAGTCTATGCCCTCCTCATGCCGTATTCACGACCAATACCTCCTACATGCTGCCATCATGGTTCGCCGCAGAAACAGGCCGGCCTGAACTTTTCTGTGCCTTCCATTTTCACGATGTTTTCCATGCGAATGTGGTGGACATCATGCCCCATGCCGGAACAGATCTCCGGGTCTGCGAGATGCTCCATTCGCTGGGGATCAGGCTTGAACAAACCCCTGTCTACATTAAAAAAGAATCTCCCGGATATGTCTTCAATGCCATGCTCATGGCCCTGATCGGTGCCGCGGGGGTACTCGTCACGAACGATGTCGCAAGCATCGAAGACGTAGACCGCAGCTGGATGGGTAATTTCAAGATGAACAGTGGGCCCTTTGGAATTTTGGATGCCATCGGACTCGATACGGCATGGCATGTGACGAATAGTCAGAACGACCCTAAAAGCCAGCGTTTCGCAGCGTTCCTGAAATCTTATACGGATCAGGGAAAGCTGGGTGTCAAGTCTGGAGAGGGATTCTATACATATCCGAAGCCGGCCTACGCGCAAGATGACTTCATCCAACAACAAAAATCACAATAGCAAGCCATGGCCAGAAAATATGTAAGTATGGAGGATATCAGATTCCTCCTGTATGAAGTACACGGAGCAGACCTGTTGACTGGATATCCAAAATATTCGCATGTAGGAGGACGGGAGGAACTCGACCAACTGCTCCATTCCGCAAAGGATATGGCGGATAGGGAGATGTTTCCATATTACAAGGATATGGACTCAAATCCAGTCTTTCACAAGGATGGTCGCGTGCACTCCCATCCGCAACTGAAGAACATCTTTCGGGCGGTGGCAGATGCAGGATGGTTCACGGCAACGACAGATCTTGCAGATGGGGGAACTCAGCTGCCATACACGTTCTTTTCCGTCGCACACCTGATCTTCGAGGCCGCCAACAACAGTGCCCAGGGATACCTTGGCGTCTCGACCGGGGCATTGGATCTGATTGCATCCTTCGGAGACCGATACCTGAAAGAGACTTTCATGCCACCGATGATGGATGGTCGCTGGCAGGGCACGATGGCCCTCACCGAACCACAGGCGGGCAGCTCACTTTCGGATATCCGCACAACGGCAGAGCCTGGCGAAGATGGTGGTTATGAGATCTCCGGTCAGAAGATCTTCATCTCCGGAGGTGAACATGATGCTTGCGAAAATTTCATCCACCTCACACTCGCCCGCATCAAAGGAGCCCCTGCCGGCACAAAGGGAATATCTCTTTTCGTGGTACCGAAATTTCTTCCTTGCGAAGACGGCTCTCTCAGCTACAACAATGTCCTTTGTGCCGCGGATTTCCAAAAGATGGGACAGCGAGGTTATGCTACGACACACCTGATATTTGGAGATGGAGGCCCGACGAAGGCCTGGCTGCTGGGTGAACCGAACAAGGGACTCTCGTACATGTTCCATATGATGAATGCCGCCCGTATCGCCGTTGGACAAACGGCAGCTGCCATAGCATCAGCCGCATACCATTATGCCCTTCAATATGCCCATGTACGCCCGCAGGGGCGGCATATCGCCGACAAGGATCTTTCGAAAGA
>CAJBPC010000325.1 GCA_903957405.1 uncultured bacterium
ATGGCCGCGATGCCAGGCTGGTCACGATCCCAGCGCTGGAAGGAATACACGGTCTTGATGCCGAACGATTGTTGCTGCCTGAAGATGGCTGCCAGGTCGGGCGTCTTTGCGCGCTTTCTGTCTTCTTGATGAAGTATCTGATCCTGCAGCGCGGCCAGGATCGGGATTTCCCCAAATGCGGGCCATCTGCGGTTTAACTCCTTGAGAATGAATGCTCCGGTCGATGGGTCATTCCGGTGCACGAAGAGTGCCGCCATGGCGAAGAGCTTCGGATGTTTCTCGACCGGCAGCCATGCTTTCGCGTATTGTTGAAAAGTGAGGGGATTGATGGCATACATCGCTTCGAGGAAGGCACGCTTTGTTTCGTACTCGAGCTGCGGATAGGCATTCGCTGTTTTCAGGAAGCCTTCCTGCACGGCCTTGTCGTCAATCAAGAACTGAGCGATGCTCCAAAAAGCAGACTGGTATTTGTATTCATTGTCCGGGGTCAGCGGAGCGGATAAATTCTCACGGATGGTCCTTGAGTGGAGACTGCTTTTGAGTTTATCCCTTTCCAGCTGCAGGGTGAACTCGCTTTTCAGCATATAGATGGGCATCTGTGCCGATAATGCGGCAGAAGCCAACAGTGTGATGCCTGCAAGAGCGATGCGTAACATGGCGTAAACTTACCATTTTTATTTTTTTGAGAAAGGTGACTGCGAATGTCTGGTTACTTTTGCGTCATGTACAACAAGATTTCCCACGCCGATCTGTTTGACTTTGTGCATTCCGTTTTCAGGGCGATCGGATGTCCGGAGCAGGATGCCGCGACGGCCACGCATGCGCTGGTCTCTGCAGATCTGCGCGGCATTGATTCGCACGGAGTGGCCCGTTTGTCTGGCTATGTCAGGCTTTGGGAAGCTGGAAGGGTCAATGCGAAACCCCATATCAGGATCATACACGAGACGCCTTCGACTGCGGTGGTTGATGGCGACAGCGGCCTCGGCCTTGTCGTCGCGCCTTTTGCCATGCAGGTGGCGATCGACAAGGCGAAGCTGGTGGGGACGGGCTGGGTGAGCGTTCAGCACAGCAACCATTTCGGCATTGCGGCACATCATGCCATGATGGCATTGCCGCATGCCATGATCGGTATGGCGATGACCAATGCCAGCGCATTGGTCGCCCCAACGTTTTCCACTGAGCGGCTTCTTGGCACCAACCCCATCTGTGTCGCTGTGCCTGCAGGGGAGCAGCCGCCTTTTGTGGCGGATTTGGCCACTACGACCGCCGCAAACGGCAAGCTGGAGATCCTTCAGCGAAAGAACCAGGAAGCGCCCCTTGGCTGGATACAGGATGCAGAAGGGAATCCCACTACGGATGCGCATGCCCTCAGGGATGGGGGGGCATTGCTCCCACTTGGCGGCGATCGTGAACATGGCAGCCATAAGGGATACGCCCTCGGTGCCATTGTGGATATTTTTTCGGGGGTACTGAGTGGTGCGAATTTCGGGCCTTGGGTGCCGCCATTTCCGGCATTTGTTCCGATGCCGGAAAACCAACCCGGCAAAGGGCTTGGACATTTTCTTGGAGCCATGCGGGTCGATGCCTTTCGCCCGGAGGAGGCTTTCTTGAAGGATATGGATCTATGGATCTCGAGGTTCCGGTCGGCGGCAACGATCGACGGGCATGACAGGGTGATCATACCGGGAGATCCCGAAAGAGAGATGCAAGCGGAACGAATGATCCATGGTGTACCCCTGCTACCGGTGGTATGGGACGACCTGCGAAAAACAGGTGAGAAATTCGGCATCAAGTTTTAACTTTACGCTGATCGCCTGCCGGACACGATTGACTGACGATTGTCAGTTCAACCGTCCTGTCCAAATGAACCAAGCACCTTTTCCAACCAACCATAAATCGAGAGTCCTATCATGAAGATCATGAAGTTCGGCGGTACATCCGTCGGTAAGCCTGAGCGGATGTTCCAGGTGGCAGAGTTGATAACCCGCGACGTGGAGCCCAAAATAGTCGTCCTCAGTGCGCTTAGCGGTACGACGAACACCCTCGTGTCGATAGGAGATGCCTTGTCGAAGGGTAATAAGCAGGATGCCCGGCAGATCATAGAAAAGCTGGACGCACATTATCAGGTGTTCATCAATGAGCTGCTGCATTCAGACGATGCCCGCATAAAGGCGAGAAAGCTGATCGCGGAACACTTCGAATTCCTGCAGATCATCCTGCGGATATCTTTTAACGATGCCCTCAGCAAGGATATCCTCGCCCAGGGAGAACTGATGAGTACAAAACTGTTCTCCGTCTATCTGGAAGAAAAAGGGATCAGCCATGAACTCTTGCCGGCATTGGAGTTCATGAGCATCGACGCAAATGATGAGCCTCATGTGCTTGACATCCGCGTACGGTTGGAACAACAGCTGGCAAAGCATCCTGACAAGAAAATTTTTGTCACACAGGGATATGTCTGCCGCAATGCACGCGGCGAGGTCGATAACCTCAAGCGGGGCGGGAGTGATTATTCCGCTTCCCTTATCGCGGCGGCCGTGAACGCTTCCGTCTGTGAGATATGGACCGATATCGACGGCATGCACAACAACGACCCACGCATCGTCAACAAGACTTTTCCCATCGAGCAGCTGAGTTTTGACGAGGCGGCTGAACTGGCATATTTCGGAGCGAAGATCCTGCACCCAGCCTCGATCTGGCCTGCTCAGCAGTTCCGTATCCCCGTCCGTCTGCTGAACACCATGCAGCCGGAGGCAAAGGGAACCCTCATCGTGGAAGAGGCCGGATCGCAGGGTATCAAGGCGATCGCAGCAAAAGACGGGATCACCGAGGTGCGGATCAAAAGCAGCCGAATGCTGTTGGCGTACGGGTTCCTTCGGAAGATCTTCGAAGTGTTTGAGAAGTACCGCACCCCCATCGATATGATCACCACCTCGGAAGTAGCTGTTTCATTGACGATCGATAGCCAGCAGCATCTCGATCAGATCCTCCGGGAGCTGGAACCATTCGGGGAAGTGGAAGTCACCGGCGGTCAGGCGATCATCGCCATCGTTGGCAATGAGCTCACCCAGACGCCGGACATCCTCAGCCGGTTATTCGCTTCGCTGACACCGGTTGAAGTGCGGATGGTCAGCTATGGTGGAAGCATGCATAATATCTCCATCCTGGTGCCGGGCGGGTCGAAGATCCAAACGCTGCAGCTGCTGAATAAAGGGTTATTCGGACTTGACTGATGCTTATTCAGTTGGTCATGTTGCTTTGATTTTTCAGGGGCTCGGCGCTCCTGCTATCGAGCATGAAGTCGCATATCGAAAAGATCATGGCTTTGTGGGCGGAGTAGAGTTCCCGGTTCATGTTTTGCAAAGTCGATATGTCTTTCTCCGGAAGCAAGTCCCTGTCGGCTTCCAGATAAATGCTGTCAAGCAATGCCTGATAGTCTTTATAGATGTCATCCAGCATATCCTTCACCATTGTTAGGATCGCATCTGTTTCTGTGAGGTTGAGCATGGATGTCATCATGCGGAGGTTCTGTCGCAGTGCATTGCTTAGGACTTCGAACTGACCGTATTTCAGGTCGTTTCCTGACTGCAGCAGTTCATCTTTGTTGTGGTGTATGTCTTTGAATGCCTTGGCTGCATGCATGGCTTCCTGGACCGCTTTCATATACTGCCCGGATTGCGACAGATCCTCCGGGTTGGTCATGCGTTTTTGCATCCTAACGTAGTATTCGATGATCTCGCCTTGTGCTTTTTTGATCTCACTGTATCTATCGGGGAGATGGTCGTGTTCGGTTTCTTTCTTCCATTCCTTTTCAGTGAATACCCCGTCGAGTCCGATTTCGGAAGGGGAGAGCCTGAACTCCGCGGCATTGTAGGCCAGCACCCTTTTGATGAAATAAAAAACCTCCAGCCTGAAGATCTCTTGTGCGAGTCCCGGAACCGTTGGCAACTTTTCATCGATGTAGAGTGTCGATCGTTTGCCGTTGCCACCGAAATACTGCATCAGTTTACGGGAGATCGGGTTCAGGAAAGGGAAGAACAGGAGCGTCGCTGCGATGTTGATGATCATCTGGAAAAATACCAGCCCTTTCATTTGGTCGGAAATGCCTAAGCTGACCGTCAGGAAGTGTATGAGCGGGTACATGAAGGCGAAGGCGATGATCATTGTCAGCAGGTTCAGCAGGATGCTCCCGGTTGCCATTCTTTTCTTTTCGGGAGAGTTTCCTGCGGCTGCGATCACGACTTTTACGGAAGTGCCGAGTTCGGATCCTATGACGATGGCTACCGCAAGATCGAATGGGATTGCTTTCGAGTAGAGGGCACTGAGGGTGATGGCGACGGTGGCCGTACTGCTCTGTATCAGAAAGGTGATCACGAAACCTATGATGACGAATACGAAAGGAGGGTAACTGTTGAATGCGGCGAAATCGAATCGCTGTACGGTATCGAGCATTCCCTGTTTCATCCATCCCAAAGCGATGAATAGAAATGAGAGGCCGAGCAGGAAATGGCAGATCTGCCGCGTTTTGCCATGTTCACCGAAAACAACGAGACCAAGCCCTGCCAGCCCGATGATGGGATACCAGAGGATATCGATGTTGTAGGAGAATCCAAGGGTGGCGATGATCCAGTTGGAGATGGTGGTTCCGATATTGGCACCAAGGATGACGGCAATTGCGTTCTGGAGTTTTATGATGCCACTGCCTGCGAATGCGAGGGTGATGAAAGATACGATGGAGCTGCTTTGCAGGATGGCGGTGACGAGCACCCCACTGAGGGTTGCGCGGGCATTGGTTGCCGTATTTCGCCGCAGAAGCAGCTTGAAATTGCGGCTCGCGAGGTGGCTGATGGCGCCTTCCATGAATTGCATCCCCGCAAGGAATAGTCCAACCCCGCCTGCGATCATCCAGATCCTGCTGTCCATGTTGCTTCTGTATCTTATGGAAAAATACGACTTGTTGCCTTATGATGCACATGCGAGAAGGCGGTTGAAAAGATGACTCCCATCAGTGCCAGTCCTTTCGTGCTGTACTGATGGGAGTCATACGATCCGTGGCGATCGGTATTTGATGCCGGCCACGGATATGGGAAGTCAGTATCAAAGCACCAGCATGGCATCTCCATAACTGAAGAAGCGATACTTGTCTTTTATGGCTTTCTTGTATGCTTCCATTGCCAGGTCATAACCGGCAAAGGCGCATGTCATGATCAAAAGACTCGTCTTTGGCAGGTGGAAGTTGGTCACCAATGCGTCGGAAATCGAGAAATTGTAAGGTGGATGGATGAAAATATTTGTCCATCCTTCAGAAGGTTTCAGCAGTTTGTCGGCCGTGAAGGACGTTTCAAGCGCACGCATGGTCGTTGTCCCGATGGAGCAGATCCTGTTTCCGCCTGTCTTGGCCTTGTTAACGATACGGCAGGCCAGGTCGTCGATTTTATAATATTCCGCGTCCATCTTATGCTTACTGAGGTCTTCCACTTCGATCTGACGGAAAGTCCCAAGCCCTGTATGAAGGGTGACTTCTGCGAAACGCACGCCCAGGATCTCCAGCTTTTTGATCAGTTCGATGCTGAAGTGCAATCCCGCTGTGGGGGCCGCGACAGCTCCTTCGTGTTTTGCGTAGACGGTCTGATACCGGATCTTGTCTTCCTCATCCGGTTTGCGCTTGATGTATTTGGGCAATGGAGTCTCTCCGAGGCTCGAAAGTAAATGCTTGAATTCCTCTTCCGGACCATCGAAAAGGAAGCGAATGGTTCGTCCGCGGGAGGTGGTGTTGTCGATGACTTCCGCCACCAGCTCATCTGCTTCCCCGAAATAGAGTTTATTGCCCACGCGTATCTTCCTTGCCGGGTCTACGATCACATCCCAAAGGCGATTCTGCTTGTTGAGTTCGCGCAGCAGGAATACTTCAATGCGCGCACCTGTCTTTTCTTTCCGACCGTACATCCGGGCTGGAAATACCTTGGTATTGTTCACGACAAAGACATCCTTATCGTCGAAATATTCCATGATATCCCTGAAATGCCTGTTTTCTATCTGACCGGTGTCGCGGTGGACCACCATCAGGCGGGAGTCTTCTCTTTTCTTTGTGGGATTTTGGGCGATCAGGTTAAGGGGAAGGTCGAATCTGAACTGGGAAAGCTTCATGTATCTATGCTTTTTAATGGAGCCTAATGAAACAAACCCAGGGGTGCCGGGAAGGGTATCCGGCCTTGCAGCTCAAATCTGATCTTACGGCACCAGATTTGTTTCTGTACAGGCTTAAATTGGGGTGCAAAGTTAATGCATAAAAAAGAAGATCCTTTACTTATTTTATGAGCGGTAGG
>CAJBPC010000326.1 GCA_903957405.1 uncultured bacterium
ACATTGCTTGAGCCATCGCATTCGAATTTGACCATCTGATAACATACCGACAGATCTCAGTTGTATATGTGCGAAAAAAACAACTTGGCGATACGGATATCTCGGACCGTGATTCAACATACGGAATGCTGAAACACCAGCTAATCTTGGGCTCGCCATCGCTTTATGATCTGTTATGTGGATGCGGCAAACTGCTTGTCATCGAATTTCTTGTGAAGAAACATTTTCACTTTTTTTGTCAGACTGATTTCGGTGTAACGGCCAATTGAAATACTGATGACATTGACGGTTATAAATCCGATCGCAAATAATGCATATGGGTTCAACAATCCATCAAAATGAGATTTGATAAAATCGAGTATGCTATAATGCACCAGATAAAGGGTGTATGAAAAACTTGCGTTGTACTTGATCATTTTTATCGCAAGTGTTGAAAAACGTTTGTCTTTGAAGATGTCTATGACAAGCCATAAAACGACGGCTAGCAGGAATGCGAAAATGGGATCATACGCCTGCATCCTGAGATATGCTCTTGCGAATGCCAAGAAAACAAATATCAAAGCGGACATGATCTTGATGTGCAGCTTTACGTCCTTGAGTATATTCAAGGTAGACATGATGTAGACCAATGATCCGAACAACCAATATGCAGTCAATCCGTTGCCTCTGCCTGTAATTAAATTATATGCGGGCACAATGGAGAGAAAAGACAATATCAGAAGATCCGATATGCTTGACTTGTCTTTTTTAAGGGTCACCAACATGAAGTATCCGAAAGATAAATAAATCCACCATTCTATCGCTAAAGTCCAGAATGGTCTTGCTGAGCCGAAACTTGTGATGAAATCATTGTGCAGTACGGAGAAAATGGAATAGTCCTGAAGCATGAACAGATTTCCAATGAATGTTTTCACATCATAAGCATCGCCATATGCATATGATGCCGGATTCATATTTTTACTGATCAGATCCAGCATGCATACAAAAATGATCGATGGAATGAATGCCGTATATATTCGGGAGAATCGTTCGATGAAATACTGCCGGAATCCGTAGTGCTCGTCATTTGATCTTTTCCTGACCGTGGAGTATGAAATCAAAAATCCTGACAGCAAGAAGAATATCAATACCGCGATATTCTGCATCCAGGGGAAATTCGGCTCATGGAGGAATGTGAAGATTCCAAAAAAACTTATTCCATGACCAATGACCACGATTTGCGCACTGACGCCCCTTATCAGATCAAGGATTACAGAGGCCCCTTCATTCAATTTATATTCTTTCATAGCTTCATGTTCAACACACTCATTTTGCCATTAGTGTCCTCCAACGGATCCCGCTCTCTGCCTTTCCACCATACCGATGCTGAAAGACTCGCTGCGCCAAAGCCATCACCTTTCACCGAGTAGCACTGCATATCGCAGAACCATTTAAGTCTCCAAAGGAAAATCACCTAAGATTCCCCGGCTCCTTGCAAAAAACACCCCTCACAGACTTGTACATTCCGATGACGTCGACCCGTCATGGCGGTCATATTGCCCCCCTCCCGGGAAGGTTCTAATGTAAGGCGCTTTCGGTTTTTAAAAATAGGTTGTTTCGTCTTTTCTTGAAGTCTTTTTTATGCTCGTCGGTGCTCCGCTGAGTTCAAATATGTGTGCCGTGGATGTCAATCTGTCCACTACGGCAACCACCGATATATGCTTGTGGAGGCATTTATGCCATTGGGAAGACGGGATCGGAGACCCCGCCCTTATGGCCTTTAGCCTAACCGGTCATTGAGGATTTGCGGAAGTGCCAAGTGCAGACCGATTCCGTGATGTACTACCCTACCGGTTGAAAACCATACCAACCAGCAGGGTTGGAACCTGAGTTTCTGGAAGGACACATGACGTCGATGCGGATAACTGTGCCTAGATGTCGATTCGTTGGCTCCCTGATTCCGACGAATAACGGAAACCCGGCAGCATCAGCGACAACAGATCGGCGACGATGGGCATCCGCCGGGCGTATCATTGAGGTTCCTAAGAGACGCGCTCTTCCAATCGTGTATGACAGATGGCAGGCCCTTCGCCCTCGTATTTGCTTGTTATGGTTATTCTCGTATGCTCGGCAGAGTTTCCGCTACTGACATTTATGGTGCTGGAAGGGCTTGCGGTTCCAAATTCCGGGGAAAACGAGGAGCCGTTCACCGTTACCACATTGCCACTCGCATCCACGC
>CAJBPC010000327.1 GCA_903957405.1 uncultured bacterium
GATTGGTGCAGATATCGATGGCGAAGCAGCGGGTGATTTTTCTGGGAATTCCGTTTCAATCTCTTCAGATGGAACTACATTAGCCATAGGTGCGCCATTAAATGATGGAAGCGGAATCGACGCGGGTCAGGTAAGGGTGTATAAAAACAATGCCGGCAATTGGACACAGATTGGTGTAGATATCAATGGCGAAGGAGGGACTGATTTGTCTGGGTATTCCGTTTCAATCTCTTCAGATGGAACTACAGTAGCCATAGGTGCGCCAAGCAATGATGGAAGCGGGACCGACGCGGGTCAGGTAAGGGTTTACCAATATAACAGTAGTACTAGTATTTGGACACCGATTGGTGCAGATATCGATGGCGAAGCAGCGGGTGATTTTTTTGGGAATTCCGTTTCAATCTCTTCAGATGGAACTACATTAGCCATAGGTGCGCGATTAAATGATGGAAGCGGAATCGACGCGGGTCAGGTAAGGGTGTATAAAAGCAATGCTGGCAATTGGACACAGATTGGTGCAGATATGGATGGCGAAGCAGCGGGTGATAATTTTGGGTATTTCGTTTCAATCTCTTCAGATGGAACTACAGTAGCCATAGGTGCGCCACACAATGATGGAAGCGGGACCGCCGCGGGTCATGTAAGGGTGTATAAAAACAATGCTGGCACATGGACACAGATTGGTGCAGATTTCGATGGCGAAGCAGCGGGTGATTTTTTTGGGAATTCCGTTTCAATCTCTTCAGATGGAACTAAAGTAGCCATTGGTGCGCCAAGAAATGATGGAAGCGGCCCCGATGCGGGTCAGGTAATAGTATATCTGAATATTGGGTCCTTGTAATTAAAATTTATTTTTACAAATTTGCTGATGAACTTCTTCCGATTTATTCTCCTGTCTAAAAAATGAGAAGCATCTTCAAGCTACTTGTTTATGATAATTATTATTGCTCATTTATAGCAAGTATTTTAGGTACCGTTATTTGATATTTTGATATATAGATACCCTCCTTCACAAGACTTCTTTTTCCTTTTCCTAAATCCACTTTAGTGAGATTTAAATATTTATACCAACTATGATCAAGCTTCTCTGCCATAAATAAAAATAGCCTTTTTACTTTTATGGATGTACACGCTTCTAACAGTTCTTGCACTAGTGTAGGACGAAGGTCATTTAGGTTTTCCATAAGTTCATAACACTCAACAAGATCAAAATTTTCAGGAGCTAAATGTAAGCACTCCATTATGGCCCTTGCTGGGGAAGCTACTTTTATGGTGAATCCAGTAAACGAGATTTCAGTCAATCCCAATTCCTTTGGTAAAAATGAACTTGCTTTATAATGCATTGTTTGAATCCATTTGTGTTTTTTAAACCATGTAGGTAGCTTTTCTTTTTCACCACCAAATAACCATATTTGTGCAGTATTCAATTCTATATAATGTGCTTTACCTTGAAGTGATAGCGCAGTTCTTCCTCCAGGATGTACTGAAAGTCCTGAATGCTTTTGTAAAGCATAAATTCCACCCTCATAACCCGGTTGGTTGTTACTACGATACATGGCCCCATTTTCCAACGCCTTCAACCATCCACTCTGTCGATAGTATTTTTGTAAGTCAAGGCTGTATCCCTCTTTTTTTAACCATGAAGATTGTAGTACAACACCCTGAGGTACCGTCGCTAACAATTGGTTTATTTTTGTTCTATTTTCTTTAGACATACTACCAATTTAATGATTAATTTAAACTTAAAAATTTAATTAGAATAAAAAAAGCAAAAAACGCAGTATAACTACCCCAATATGAAAATTTATAAACTAAAAAATGGGTTAAGTCAAGAGTCAGAATATGCATTTTTTTACTCTCATCCTAAGAACAGGTGTCAAATACCTTTAAATCTGATTCATTAGAAACTCATTTTAGGTTCTAAAGATTGGAGTCCAGGATTGCCTAAACATCAGCCGCAAATTCATCTAGACTGGCTCCTATTGAGGCTACGACGACATCCCCCTTGAAATGTCATTTTTTTGCCATGAAATATACTGTCTACGTTCTCTATTCGCCGACCAGTACCAAGCATTACACGGGCCATTCATCAATTCTGGCGCAGCGACTGGAATCGCACAATGTATTTGGTAAGGAATAGACCTCCCGGTATCGTCCGTGGAAGCTGTTCTACAGCAAAGCGTTCGACGACCAGTCAGCGGCGATGACATACAAAGCATGACTGATGACGGGTGATGGATGGGATTTCATCATGAGAATTGATCATTAGCGCAGGATTCATATCCGCCGAGGCGGTCACGGGTTCAATTCTATACCCCGTTACGATGAAACCTTCCCAAGAGGGTTTACATTTGAGATGCTTCGATTCATACAAGATTTCCTCTAAAACGCTGAAAGCATCGCCAGTTGAGGGAAATTTTACCAAATCTACTCAAGTAACTGCTCTCTCGGTATTACAAGTCTTAACCCATAGCGTATACATTGGACGTTGCTTGACAATACCGTATTGCTTGGGTGCTTAACGATCTGGATCTGGTCATGTTCCATGGAAACCATGAGCCTATCGAATAACGCAACATCACTTTTGACGTCTGCGAGCTGAAAGCCAACCATTGTACACGCACACAAATGCCTTGTGCGATTCATCCGGTGAATGATTAAAGAAGTTTGCGTGCGTTTATGTTTGCGAATGATGCATATTTGAAATAAATTAGTACCATTTGCTAAGTGAATATATTTCATGCAACAAGTCAATTCGATCCTATCAAAAAGTAAACTATATATGCCAGGTGTAACGGTGGTCATGCCCTATCACAGGAATGACAAGCGTGTCGTTCAAAACCTTCAAAGATTGACAGAGGTGCGTCATATACGTGAAGTATTGCTGGTGAATGACGGATGTTCCTGGGAGCCGACGGAAGAGATCCAGGCTCTGTTGCATGCAGACTCTTCGTCTGAAATGGAAATTCGTCTCCTTCGGAATGAGAAGGGTAAGGGGGTGTCAGGGGCACGCAACACCGGTATCCTGCACGCTACTCAGCCTCTGATCTGTTTTCTGGATTATGATGATATCATGTTGATGCATCGGTTTGATCGGGATATGGAGCATTTTTCTGATCCTTCTTGTTATGCTACGGCTTGTGAGTATGACACTTGTCAGGAGTCTGATTCTAGCTATAATGAGACCTGGACGGTTCCTTATCTTCCATCAGGGTTTACCGGCGGTCAGGATTTTTTCTGCAATGACTATCTTGGGCTTCCACATCTCACTTGTTTCACATATCGACGGTCGAGGCTCTTAGAATCGGGCATTTTCTTCGATGAGGATTTGAAGGGCTCAGAGGATTCTTTGTTTAAATATCGTTGCGTGGAGGAGATGGGTTTTCGAACTTCCCCAGGTTCAATGTCTGTAAGGATTATGCGTCATGCGCACAACACGACATCGGATGTTTATTCCACGCATTTACTGGAACATAGGTTGATTTTTTTCTGGAAATTTTCTTCAATTTTCGTCAAGTATCCGCTAGCACTCGGCCATTTTAAGAAAAGTTATCTGAAAACCCTGCGTCGATATATCCAGAAGAAAGGTAATCCAATGATCATCCTCAGGCACATCTACGGAAATGCACTCATTAGGATGGGATTACCGGCGGGTTCAATAGGATTTCGGTAACCGTTTGGTTGCTTCAACACTCATCCCTGATTTTTCATTTACGGTTGTGTTTTATGGCCAGCAGGCTTTTTGTCATCAGGAACGGTTCCGCATTGATCTAAAAAGGGCCTGCTTTTAAGCGCTAAGACTCATGCCAAATCAGGGGAAAGTAGTTGA
>CAJBPC010000328.1 GCA_903957405.1 uncultured bacterium
GATGGAGAGTTTTCTGACAGACACTATATAATGCCGCGCTAATAGAATCTTTTTGTTGCCACCATTGAAAACGTCTTTTTTGGGTGATTTAAAACATTAGTTGTTTTCATATGGTTAATTTTTTTAAAAAAAACATAAATTCGGTGCAGCATATATATAAATAAGCGGTCTTTAATACACAAATCAATGTTCATTTTCAAACCAAAATCGTGATCATGAGAAAAATTGCCTTTCTTTCTTTCCTGATCCTAATAACTTTCGCACAAGCTTTCGCGCAAGTGCGTACAGTCAACGGAAGGGTAACCGATGACAAAGGTGCTCCACTATCCGGAGTGACCGTTAGTGCCGTGGGCAGGGACAGCAAGACATTGACCGACAATGATGGAAACTTCTCCATTTCAGTCAGCGAACAGGTTCGTACCCTTCGTTTTAGTTATGTGGGTTTCGAATCCTCGGACTTGAATATTTCAGGTAAAAACAATGTTTCGCTCTCAATGACCGCATCCAATAGTGGTTTGGATGAGGTTGTTGTGGTAGGGTATACCACCCAACGTAAAAAAGAGGCGATTGGAACTATTTCTTCCGTTAAAGGAAGTGCTATAGCCAATATGCCTGTGCAAAGTTTCGAAGCTTCACTTGCAGGAAGGGCAGCTGGTGTGCAGATCACTGTTCCAAATGGTGTGTTGAACAATCCGCCTGTTTTCAGGGTTCGGGGTACCAACTCCATAAACCTCAGTTCGCAGCCATTGATCATCATCGATGGGGTGCCTTCTTTTCAGGGAGACGTAAGTCAAAACTCAGCAGCAAATAACCCTTTGGCCTCAATTAACCCTAATGACATTGAGAGCATAGACATTCTCAAGGATGCTTCCGCTGCGGCTATCTATGGTAGCCGTGCCGCCAATGGAGTCGTACTGATCACTACTAAGCGAGGTCGTGCAGGTTCAGCCAAAGTAACTTATGATGTAACGTTGGGTCAAACCTCAGCCTATGGTCTTTGGGATGTATTGAATGCTGAGCAATACATGACGGTCAAGAATGAAGGGTTATTGAATGCAAATGTCACCAATCAAAAGTTCCTCCCAACCTTGGATGCTAATGGGAAGATGATCGATACTGACTGGTACGATTATGTATACCGCAAAGGATTCCAGCAGACCCATACACTTAGTATTTCGGGTGGTAATGCGCAAACTAAATACTACATGTCAGCTGGTTACACAGATCAAGAGGGTATGCTGATCGCAAATGATTTTAATCGGAAGAATATCCGGATGAACTTGGATCATCAAGCCAACAAAGTGATCGGGATTGGTGGAACTTTCAATTTTTCTAATGAATTGAATAAGGCACCAAATACTGGTTCGTTGCCTGGTCAGGCTTTCGCCACGGCCGGCATCGGACGAATTCCCCTGATCACGGCACCTAACGTCAGCCCCTATAACAATGATGGTTCCTACAATGTTGGTTCCAATGGTCTCATTGGGGTACAGGGCAACCAAACAGGTCAAGTGGGCTTTTACAACCCTGTTCCCATAGTGAACCTCAATTCGTTCACCAGTGAGAATAACAGGGTCAACAGCTCTGTTTATATGACAATCAAACCTGTCAGCTGGATGACCTTAAAGACACAGTATGGCATTGATTACTTGAATACTGATAACAATACATTCCTCACTTCCATTCATGGAGATGGTTTTCCTCGTGGCGGTGCTACCAGTACCTTCGCAAAATATCGTCGCTGGGTATGGACAAATACAGCCAATTTCGAAAAGAAGTTTCTGGATGACCATAGCGTAAATCTGCTCTTGGGTAATGAGCAGCAACGTACAAGCAGTGATGGATATGGTCTTACCCGTCAGGATATTTCCGATCCATTTTATACGGATATCCAGGGCGGTTGGCTAACACCCAATCCGGCAGGTCTTTTTAGGGGTGAAAATTACTTCCTATCCAATTTCGCCTCATTCCGCTACGATTACAAGAAGAAATACTTCATAGGTGCCAATGTACGCCGTGATGAGTATTCCGCTTTTGGTCCTGGAAATAAGAAAGGTGACTTTTGGGGTTTATCCGCAGCGTGGGATGCAGCTGGTGAAGGTTTCTGGCAGAAATCAGGACTGGACAAGATTTTCAGCTCCATGAAACTTCGTGCCAGCTATGGTACTGTAGGTAACATTGCAGGTATCAGTGATTTCGTTTCCCTTTCACTGTATGGATCCGGTCTTTATGGAGCACTTGGAACGCTTGGCTACAGCCAGGCCGGAAATGCTAATCTTAAGTGGGAAACTTCAACTAAGACAGATGTCGGATTATCTTTCGGCATTTTGAATGACAAGGTCAATTTTGAAGTTACATATTACAATAACAATATTGACGGTCTGATCTTGGGCGTGCCTCAGGCACCTTCAAGGGGTATCCCAGGTAACTCTATCAACGACAACGTTGGTAGCATGTACAACAGGGGTTTGGAATTCACTGTCAATGCAACGCCCATCAGGACTAACAATTTCAGCTGGACGACTAACTTCAACCTCACCACCAACGATAACAAGGTAACTTCATTGGTTCCTGGTGGTGCACAGGAGTTCACGACCGGCACTTCTGGTCTCGAAGTGGCAAGCATCACCCGCGTGGGCCATCCAATTGGCAGCATTTTCGTGGTTCGTACAAATGGCGTGAATCCCGACAACGGAAGAAGGATATTTGTCAACAGGGCGGGTAAAGAAATCCAATACAGTCATGTTGTTCCAGCGGGACAGAGTCGCTGGACCTATTTGGATGGAACCACCGCTCCTGCTTTGAGTGGCGCTGAAGCGGTCCTCTATGGTCGTTCCACACCAAAGTACTATGGTGGTTGGGATAATACGCTGCGCTACAAGAATTTTGATTTTAATATGATGCTCACCTATCAGGGCGGTTTCTATGTCTATAATGGAACCAAAGCTGGTCTTCGGGATGCACGCTTTTGGAATAGCTCTACCGAGGTCATGACCCGTTGGACTAAACCCGGAGACGTGACTGAGATCCCCAAGGTCATTTTCGGAGATAATGTTTCCAATGGATCTGCTTTTGCGCAGTCCCAGAACGTGGAAAAGGGTGACTTCCTCAAGCTAAGGAATCTTACTCTCGGATATTCCCTCCCTCGTGCATTGATTGAGAAGGCGAAAATCTCCAATGTAAGGGCATATGTGAGTGGTCAGAATCTTGCAATTCTCACGAACTACACTGGTCCTGATCCCGAAGTTTCCTCCAATGGTAGTGGAAACACAAATCAGGGTATAGACAGGAACTCAGTTGCAAATGCAAGGACCATCCTTTTTGGTTTGAGGATAGAATTCTAATTACTGAAGACAAATCTTAGCATGATGAAGAATATCAAAAATATAGCTACAGCTCTGGCCCTTTCAGCCACTTGCTTTGTGTCGTGTAACAAAGAAGAACTACTTAATCCGCAGCTTACCACTGCGATCTCCGATGTTACGGCATTTGATACCAAGGAACGTATCGCACAGCAGGTCAATAATCTTTATGCTTCTGTTAAATCAGGTCTATATCTGGGAAGCCGTTATATTGTTTATAATGAAATCCGCGGAGAGGATTATAACAATCTTCGGACCAATGGTGTAACCGGCTTTTCCACATGGAATCATACAGTCGTAGCTTCAACGAATGAAGTAGCAAACGTTTGGGGAGCTGCCTTTGCAGCGATCAACCAGGCGAATGTTTTCCTTGAGGGGATGGCTGGAAAAGGAAAAGATGTTGTTGGAGCAACGCTTTCTGGACAGTATTCCGGTGAAGCACGTTTCCTCCGTGCCATGGCTTATTATGACTTACTTCAGCTTTATTGCCGTCCTTTCTGGGATGGTAATGGTTCCAAACCTGGTCTCCCACTTCGGCTCAAAGCCAATAAATCCTCTGGTGAAAATGACCTTGCCAGGAGTACAGTGGCTGAAACATACACTCAGGTTTTGGCTGATCTGGATTTTGCGGAGCAAAACCTGCCTGTCTCTCAGGCAGATGCGCTTACCAATACTACACGAGTGCACAGGAATACAGCTATCGCTTTGAAAGTCCGCGTAAACCTGAGCATGCAACGTTACGCTCAAGCTATAGTGGAAGCCAATAAAATCGTTTCTGCAAGTGCACCTTTCACTGCTTCTACCGGTGTAGCCCATGCGCTTCAGGCAAATATTAAGACTGTGTTCACGACCTTCACTACAACAGAGTCAATTTTTTCTTTGCCCTTTACTGCAAATAACTTACCGGGTACTCAGAATTCCCTTTGCTTTCATTTTGGGCCAGCTCCCGCAGGAGGTAGTGAATATCCCCTAATCAGTACTGGTATACTAGGCGCAGCCGAATTCAAGGCAGATGATAAACGTCGCACCGAATTGTTGATAGCTTCCGGTGGTCAGACTTATGTGAATAAATACCCCACGGGTCCTGTGAACACAGACTATGCACCCATTATCCGTTATGCTGAGGTATTGCTTAGTCTCTCTGAAGCGATTGCCAGGACGACCAGTGGAGTTGATCCGCGGGCATTGGCCCTTTTGAACGCGGTGCATATCCGCAGTCAGCCTACTGCATTTGTTGCTGGTGATTTCGCTAACAACGGAGCATTTGTCAATGCCATCATGATGGAACGTAGAATTGAAATGATGGCTGAGGGTAGGAGAAGTCCTGATTTACTCCGCTTGGGATTGCCAATTCCCGGCAAAGCCAATGTGAACACCATTCAGACTTCTCAGGCAGAGTATATTTGGCCGATTCCGGATACGGAGTTATTGAATAACAAGCTTATGAAACAAAATTGATCACAGTCTTTTAAAAGGATCAATCAAAAAGCCGCATGAATGCGGCTTTTTGATTGATCATATCAGCCGAATCATACCAATGGGTAGTTCCGGACTTTTCTCCCAGGTAAGCATGGCATTCAGGAGTTTGATCTTATCAAACCATTGTAACATATCGAGCTTTATCGGAGCCTCCCTTATGACACCCTGCTCGAGGAGTTTCTTACGCATTGTACCAGCTAGAAGTGGAGTGTTCGGAGTGATCCAATCACGTCCATCGAAAAAGGCAAGGTTAGCGATGCTTGCGTCCCGTACCGTGTTGTCTTCGACCATGATGATCTCATCGCAGCCTGATTGACTGACCAACTCATGAATCCAGGAACGATCAGCATATTTGAAACGATAATCCCGATGCCCTGTTTGGACGATCCCTATGCTATTGATCTTTCTGATCGTATAGGGAAAAAATTCGATGCCAATGACTCCACTCAAGTCATATTCGACTCTGATCCTGCATGTCGGGATGAATTTGATGGATAATGACAGGAGTTCCATTGTTAGGTTAATTGTAATTTTGGACTGGAAAAATCTCAGCGTTCGGTTTACGCGTTCCTGATGCAGTGCGATCGACTGCACACATCCATTTTCAGCCCTTATCGTCTCAATAAACCGGGACATATACCTTATCTATCATTTCCTGATATTCTGTTGCGACTTCACTTCTGCTTGTGATACCCCCGCCGCTGCGATAATGACCGTCTTCATCAATGAACCGGATCAAGACACAACTATCGAGAACCCCTTCTGCATAGTAGCCTGAAATGCCCGTATAGTATCCTCTGTCACCCTCTTCCACCTCCCTTATGATCTCTAAAGTTTTCTTCTTCGGGGCACCGGATACCGAACCGGCCGGCAGCTGGCTGAAGATGATGTCTCCTATGTTTTTTTCGAAGCCGGTATCAAGCTTCCCTTTGATTTCGGAGCTGACCTGGCCGATGAGCCGGTCATTCGTTCGGATGATCTCATAATACCGATATCTTGAGACATACACGTCTTTTGCGACCATCGATAGGTCATTTCGTATCAGGTCGACGATGGTGGCATGTTCTGCGGATTCTTTTTCATTTTTCAGGATCTCTTCCCGTGCATTTGGATTTTCTGCATTGATTGTCCCTTTCATCGGGAATGCGTGTATGGTGTTCTGTTCGATCCTGATGAAGCATTCAGGTGAAAAGCAAACAAAGGATCCCTTCAGCATACACTTGTATTTCGAGTGGCTTCTTGCATACATCTCGTCTATCTCCATATCCGTCTTGACCTGAGTGTTTGTTGTCAGGTTTACGAGATAGCTGTCGCCTTTACGAATGTGCTGGAATGTCTTTTGAAACATCCTTGCATATTGCGCTATGTCTATAGGATTCTTTTCAAAACGGAATGGTAGCAAAGTCGGTTGATGGAATGCCTCGTGGTTGGAATATCCGTTGAAGGAGAATAGAAACTCTTCGCTGCTTTGGTCCATCCTCCAGACCTTGGGTTTCTGGAGTTCAAAATCAATCAGAAATACGAACGGTATGCCAGCGATGGCCAGACGATTCATTTCATGAATGCATTCCTTTACCGCACTGTCGCCAATTGTCATTTGACTATCGGATTGGTTGTTCAACGGCTGGATGTGCCGCTACCTAATGTCTTAGGATTGCAAGTTACTTCAAATTGTGTGAAGGGCTGCGACCTACAGGGTTGGTTATGTGGTGAGTGCTTAGCCGAGTCAGAGTCTGATTTCTTCATTATTACTGTCGAAGAAATGAAATTCGGTGAGGTGGTAGTTGTTGTTGGAAGACAATCCGATTTTTTGTCCGAATTTCCAGCTCCACCTGCGTCGTTTGGAGATCAAGCCTTTTGTTAGATATGCATAAAGAATCGGATGCACGGAAACTGTTAATCCCTTGTGCTTTTGCATGGCGAGGTAGCTGAGGTTCTTTTCAATTTCGTCTTCGAGGATGAGGGCGGAGGATATTTTTCCGGTGCCCTGGCATGACGGACATACTTCCTGCGTATTGATGGTCATCTCTGGCTTCATACGCTGGCGCGTAATTTGCATGAGGCCGAACTTCGTAATGGCGAGTACCGCATGTTTCGCTCTGTCGATCCTCATCAGGGTCTCCATCGCCTCGTGCAATCTTTTCTTATTGTCGGGCAGCTTCATGTCAATGAAGTCCACCACGATGATGCCACCGATATCCCGAAGCCTTAATTGACGCGCAATTTCTTCTGCGGCCTCCATATTTGTTTGCAGCGCATTTTCTTCCTGATTGCTGCTCACACTCTTGTAGCCGCTGTTGACATCGATCACATGAAGCGCTTCTGTGTGTTCAATGATAAGATAGGCTCCACTCGGCAGATTGACGGTCTTTCCAAAGGCGGCTTATACCTGTTTTGTTACTCCGAACTGATCGAAAATGGGTGCACCATTTTGAAAAAATGTTACGATCTCCGCCTTATTGGGCGCGATTTTCTGGATATACGCTTTGGTATCGTTGTATAATCCCTTGTCATTTACAACGATTTTATTGAAATCTTCATTGAGTAGATCTCGCAGGATGCTCGTGGTCTTCGTCTGTTCGCTGAGAATTTTACTGGGTGGTGTGGCACCTTTAAGATTCGCCTGAAGGGATTTCCAACTTTGGAAAAGATTGGAAAGGTCTTCATGCAACTCCGCCGTATTCTTGCCTTCGGCCGCTGTCCGCACGATCACTCCGAAGTTTTTCGGTTTGATGGCTTCGACGATCTTCTGCAATCTCCTTCGTTCTTCGGATGAATGGATCTTTCTGGAAACAGCAATGATATCGTTGAAAGGGGTAAGGACCACGAATCTTCCGGGAAGGGATAGTTCGCAGCTTAATCTTGGACCTTTCGCAGCAATGGGTTCTTTGAGGATCTGGACAAGGATATTTGGTCGTTGTCCAAGTACCTCATTGATTTTACCAGTCTTGATGATTTCAGGTTCTACCTCGAATTTGGAGAAATCGAAACCCTCCGGCGACTTGTCCTGGATCGCCATCTGGGTGAACTTCAATAAGGACTTCGCATATGGGCTTAGGTCGGTATAGTGCAGAAATGCATCCTTCTCAAATCCGACGTCCACAAAGGCTGCGTTCAGTCCGGGTATGAGTTTTTTAACTTTCCCCAAATACAAGTCACCGACAGCAAAACTTGCGTCAGACCTCTCAGAGTGAAGTTCGACCAGTTTCTTGTCCTCCAGAAGGGCAATTTCTACGCCGTTGGGAGTGGCGTTTATGATGAGTTCCTTGTTCAAGCTAAACAGCAGGTTAGATGCTCCAAACAAAGGTCCGGCGCGTTATATGTTGCCTTACGAATTGGATTCTTAGGGGCACCATATAACGTACCGTACCAACAGTCAATAAGGGATGCAGGAGTCAGCGAAAGGTTATACCGGTGGGTTACCTGTTCTTTTTCTTATGCCGGTTCTTTCTGAGCCTTTTCTTTCGCTTATGGGTCGCTATTTTATGTCGTTTTCTTTTTTTTCCACAAGGCATTGCGAAACAGTTTGATTATTGATTTATTGTAATGTCTTTATCTTTTCGTCAATGGCCCTGATCACATCAGGGTTGTCAACTTTTGATCTTCCCACACCGAACCAGTAGGCCGCTTTCTTCCGATCGCCAGACCTTTCACAGGCTTCGGCAAGCAGGAAGATCGCTTCTTTGTTATTCGGCTCATTTCGGATGACTTTCTCAAAGCGTTCAACGGCTTTGTCAAATTGTCCTGAAACCAAACTACCGTACCCAAGCATGAACTGTGCGTACATATTGCTGCTGTCACGCGCGGCCACTTCTCTGATCTTCAAGATGCCTTCCATGGGGGGGGCGTTTCCGCCAGCTCCAAAGAAGTATGTGCTGCCCAATCCTACAATCGCAGAATCGTTGGATGGATTGAGCTCAAGTGATGAAGTGAATAAATCTTTTGCCTGAACCGCCATCCATGTCTTGACTTCCACATCCTCAGTACCCCTTAACTCTTCAAGGTAGGTGTGGGCGGCGAAGTTCATGTTTTTTTCAGACTTTTCCAATTTAGCCTTTTCGCCTGTATACCAAAGAGATGGAAGCGTGTTCCCAATGCTATCCCTCCAGTATGTTGCGAGATCGCCGTAGACCCCGATTTTTTGCGTAACAAGGTCTCCCCTGGAGATCGAATTTTCCATGGAAGTGATCCTTGCGGACTGCATCGGGGTTATGTCTTTTTTGGCTTCAGTGAGGATGGCACTGATTTCCAGCACCGAATGTGTATCCTCAGTGTGGGGCTGCACGGCAGTTCCCTTTGACAGAGGTTTATCCCTTCCGAGAAAAAATAATCCGGCAAGCAACGCCATTGCGCTGCCTGTGACGATCCATTGCTGTTTGTTCAAAACGAATATGTTTGCTGGCAAAATTAACGGGATTCCGCCATCTCTTCGGATCCATCTTCGCTGATCGATGCATCAATCTCGAGTTTTTTTACCTCGTGGACGAATTCTTTAGCGGGCTTGAATGCTGGAATATAGTGGGCTGGGATATGAACGGCAGTATTTTTCTTGATGTTTCTGCCGATCTTGGGTGCTCTTTTCTTCGTGATGAAACTACCGAAACCACGGATATATATGTTCTCTCCGCGAGACAAGGATTCTTTTACTTCCTTGAACATGGTCTCTAGTGCAACGAGGACATCTACTTTAGGTATACCAGTCTTATCAGCAATGTTGTTGATCAAATCAGCTTTTCTCATTTTACAGGTTTTATGCAGTATTGATATTGGCTTTTATATGGAATGTACCTTGCATGGTGCTGAGAATCAGCAATTTTAGATACATAAAATTAATAAAATCAATCGATTACATTGTCAATTACTCGATAATGAACGGAAAATTTATCTTAAAATTGCATAAATGGCCTGAATTCGGCGTAGATAAATCTCTTTCATCCTTGGAATATCCACGTTATGTTCACTGAAAACTTGATGGATTGGCATGTGTCAAAGAACAATCGGGAGATGCCATGGAAAGGGGAAAAGAATCC
>CAJBPC010000329.1 GCA_903957405.1 uncultured bacterium
GCCAGTCCGTTAAGGCCATATCTCAGGCGAGGATACGCCTTCGGAACAAACTGCAACTCACCCATTCCGAAACCGAATTATTCGATTACCTCTCCGGCATCTGAACCAGCGGTCGCATGCCGTGTGTTTGCATTTGCGGGATGAATATACCCATCGCTTTTTTCTTCGGAAATTTCCCCGGGTATGGGAACGTCATTCGCTCTGCATTATCTGAAAATGACAAAAAAGTACATAACCAGGCTTGTCGTAACCGGAGTGCCCCTGATCTAATGGATAATTTCATTTTAATCCCGATCTGGGCCCCGCAACATGGTGCTCATTCATTCAAATTCCATCAACCGGCTTTCATGCGACCAATCCCTTTTCTTCTATTCCCATTCCTCCTGATGCATGCATTTGCCAACGCACAGGTGAATCCAAGAGAAACCTACCAATGGAGCCATACATGGATGGTCACAAAGCCAGACAGCGCGCCATTGAGGAGTATTCTGATCATAGGCGACTCGCATGTGGAGCGGTATCACCCTGTCGTGGCAGAGCTGTTGAAAGGACGTTTTTATGTCAGCAAAATCACGACGGCCAAGAGTCTTGGAGATCCGCAACTGCTTCGTCAGATCGATGGCCTTATCGGAAACAATCTGTTCGACATGATCTTCTTCAACAACGGATTGCATGGTGTGAAGTACAGTCCGGATGCCTATGCAGGCTATCTTTCCCCGATGCTGAAACTCCTTCGGAAAAACAACCGCAGCGTGAAGATCGTCTGGGTCAACACTACGGCAAGAAGGGTGAACGGAGACCTTGACGCATTCGATCCATACAATGACGATGTCCGCACAAGGAATGAGCGGGTGTCATCCTTCTGCAAAAAGAAGGGGTTGACCATGATCGATTTCTGGTCCATGTCGCTTCATAAAAAGGAATACTATCACCCTGACGGGATACATTTCATGCCCATCGGCGTAGAAGCTCAGGCGGCATTGATCGTCAAAGAAGCCATGGCGGTGCTGAAGCCCTGATTCGCACCTCGAAACAAGTCAAAATGAACATCTTCAGCGCAATATCTTCAATTTTATGAAATCGTAACAATTCAATGTCGTACAATGTTGCAAACTTAAATACCTTCCCTTTATAAATATGGTTCACCCCACATGTCAGGAAAGTTTTTAGGTTATGCGTTCACATTGGTGTTGTTGGTCAGATCCATGTTGATCACGGCATCGCCTGCAATGCAAGAACCGGTGGATTCTTTGCGTGTTGCGCTTAGCAAGTCCGGCACGGATTCCGCCCGCATCGATCTGTCGATGCAACTTTCACAGGCCTATCAGTCCGTCGACAACAACCTCGCTCTTGAATACGCCCAGCAGGCGGTAGTGCTCTCCGAAAAGTCAGGTTCCAGCCGTCAGCACTTCGAAGCACTGCGGCATGCAGGTTCCTTACTGTTTTTCATTGGACTCACGGATGTTGCCGCAGACTATTTCAGCCGGCATCTCACACTTGCAGAAAAGCTGGGAAACAAACTAGAACTCGGGTATGGATATTTCAATATAGGTGCTTTCAGGCTTTTCCTGGGGGACTATGAACGGTCGACAAAGCTTTTTGAAAAGTCTAAAAAGATCTGGGAATCCTATCATCAGGAGATGGGTACACCCGTACCCGCTTCCTTTTATTCCTCATACCATAACAATATCGGAAGTTACCATATGGCTAAAGGTCGACTTTCGGATGCGGAGGTCAATTTCATCAAGGCCATTGCTTATGGTCGGGAGGACATGGAAAATCCATTCCGACTTTCCCAGGCGCTTACCAATTATGCCAGTCTGCTTCTTAAAAGAAAGGACATAGCATCAGCATTGAAGGTCCTGAATGAGAATATCATCCTTTCGAAACGGAAGAACGATATTCAGAGTGAATGCACCGCGATGAGGTTCGTTGGAGCAGCCTACGAACAAAGGGGGGAATTCGATCTGGCGCTTCAGACATACCATTCGGCATATGACATTGCGATCCGGAACGATGTTTTGGCGACGAAGTTGCTTCTTTCAGAATCCATTTATGAACTGCACAAGCGGATTGGGAAAGCCGACTCCGCCCTTTTTTACATTGACATCCATAAAAACTACCTGAGGCAGACAAAGGTGGAAGAAGCAAGAGACTACCTCACCAGACAAGAGTTGCTGTCTGAATTCAGGGAAAGGGAAAAGGCTTTGGAAAAGAACAATATGCTGGGTAGCCGGGTGTATATTCTGATCATCACCCTCGGCATCGTCTTGTCCATCGGGCTGGCGCTTTATGCATTCCGGACCAGCAAGCATTACCGAAGCAATGTGCTGGTAAAAACGGGTCTTGAACAGAAGGCTGAAAAAATGCGCATCGAGCAGGAATTGCTGCGAACAGAAATCGATCAAAAGGATAAGCAGATCGCCACTCAGATCAATCAAGTGATTGAGCAAAACGACAAGATCGACCACATGGTGCATGACTTACAGGCCGATAGGATAACACATGAAAACTCCGAACTTGTCGGCAAACTCATCAACCAACTGGAGCATTTCGACAAGGATAACATGTGGGCGGAATTCGAAATTCGTTTTCTGCAGGTGCATACCGCTTTCTACGACAGGCTGATGAACAGGCATCCGGATCTTACGGTCAACGAGCGACGACTTTGTGCCTTTCTTCGTCTTGACATGACCACCAAAGAAATCTCTCGACTTACGGGACAATCTGTCAGAGCAATCGGTTTGGCCAGGATACGACTCCGCCGGAAACTCAACCTCACACATACCGAAACAGATCTCTTTCAGCATCTCTCCTCCATCTGAATTCGGACTAATCCCGTGCGTTGCTAACTCATTTATTGTGTGTTTCAGTACCCGAATTCCGATTGTGGCATTATTGATATACTGAAATTGAGGAATTCGTTACTTCACTTCTCGGTTAGTGATATTATTGTATGATGTGTTTTTTTGTAACGAGCCTGCGTTCCGATTTACCTTTACTTCATGAAAAATTTCAAGGACTTTTTCCCACTATGAATCATTCTGAAAATCAAAACACCAATAAAACGTTCAAATGAATATCGTAGGAAAATTCTTCAAATATTTGGCATTTGCCATTATGTCAGTTTTTGTTTTTCCCTTGTTGATGTTCGCCGCTGGTAAATTTCCAGTTGCGGATTGGTCGAAAGCCGGGAGTATGGTCCACCCATTGGTGCAGCTTGTCCTGGCCATTTTGCTAGCCACCGCTTTGACATACGGATTCGGGCGGATGCTGGAGATGCGCCGCAGTCGTTGGTAACCTTATAATGATATTTAACGGTCTCTTTGAGTTGTTTTTGTATGCATCGGGCGACGTTTCTACGTTGCCCTCTTTTTTTGCTCCATGGTAAAAAAACCGGCTCAACCTTTTTTTCTCTGCGGCCCCGTATCTTTAAAGACAAAATCACCCTGATGTCTTCACGTTCCCGCCGCAGATTTCTTCGCCAGCTGGGCAGTACGGCAGCCCTTTTCACAGCATCCGGAATGGACGCTATGGCCTTCGATGAAAAAAAAATCCATTACCTACAGCCGGAATTGCGGTATTCCCCGAATGATAGGATCAGAATTGCCTGCATCGGTATGGGGCTCATGGGCTTCGGAGATATGCAGGCGGCGCTGAAGATCCCGGGAGTCGAGATAGCGGGTGTATGCGATCTCTATGATGGTCATTTTGAAAGGGCGAGGGAAATTTGGGGCAAGGATCTGTACTGCACCCGTGATCATCGTGCATTGCTGGAAAGGAAGGATATCGATGCTGTCATCGTGGCTACGCCCGACCATTGGCATGACCATATCTCCATCGCTGCCATGAAAAAAGGCAAGCATGTGTATTGTGAGAAACCAATGGTGCAGCACTGGGAAGAGGGGCATGCCGTGATCAAGGCGCAGCGCGAGACCGGGAAAGTCTTCATCGTGGGTTCCCAGGGTGTCAGCAGCATCGCACTGGCGGAAGCAAAAAAAATCATACAGTCTGGCGCCTTGGGGGAGATAAACCTCATAGAAGCCGTAAATGACAGGTATGGCGCCTTAGGCGCCTGGCAATACTCCATCCCGACGGATGCCTCTCCGCAGACCATCGACTGGGACAGATTTCTGGGTGATGCGCCGTCAAGACCATACGATCCCGTCCGGTTCTTCCGCTGGCGCAACTATAAGGACTATGGCACCGGAGTGTCGGGTGACCTTTTCGTACACCTCATTTCCGCCGTGCACCACGCACTGGATTCAAAGGGGCCGGAGCGCATCTTCTCCAGCGGGTCATTGAGTTACTGGAAAGATGGCCGGGATGTGCCGGATGTGCTCACGTCCATCATGGATTATCCCAAGACCGACACCCATGCAGCCTTCCAGATGCAGCTCCGCGTGAACTTCGCAGACGGCTCTGGTGGCGGTAACCATAC
>CAJBPC010000330.1 GCA_903957405.1 uncultured bacterium
ATATCCGTCTGCATCTCAAGGCATTGCTTCACGGCGAGAAGGAATATGTCACCTGACCGAACGAAAGCGTGTTTGAAAACATCCTGGAGATCACCTACTTCGATATCTACGGATTCATCAAGCAGATCATCTTCCGCCACCATGCCTAAAAAACTTCCGGCTTCCGCCAATGGAAGATGCCTCAATTTCATCTCTTCCATCCGGGCAGTGGCCTGAGCAACCGTATCACGGATGCCCAAAGGGGATATTTCAGGCGATAAGAGTTTGCCACAGAACATGGATGAGAAGGAATTTAACGGTAAGACGCGACAAATCACTCAACCGCTGCAGGCTGGTTGAGTTTTTGAAGGAATTGATGCAAAATAATGTTGAAATCACCCGGCAACTCCATCATGGGCGCATGTCCGCACTTGTCAATGAAATGCAATTCGCTGTTCCGGATAAGGCGCTGGAATTCACGACCGACAAAAGGGGGGGTTACAGTATCGTTATTACCCCAGATCAGCAAGGTGGGTTGATCGATCTTGCACAACTCATCACCAAGATTGTTTCGGATGGCACTCTTGGCAAGGGCAATGATCTTGATGGCTTTAATGCGTTCATTGACAATGCCGTATACCTCATCCACGAGTTCCTTCGTGGCAGTCTGCGGATCATAGAAGGTGATCTCTGTCTTTTTTTTGATATACTCGTAATCACCGCGCTTGGGGTAACTGTCGCCCATCCCATGCTCAAAAAGACCAGAACTGCCGGTGAGGATCAACGATTTCACCCTTTCCGGATGCTTGATGACATACACCAACGCAACATGCCCCCCAAGGGAATTACCAAGCAAGTGAATATTGCTGTAATCCTTGTGTTCAATGAATTTATAGACGAATTTCTGCAGTCCGCCCACAGAAGTATGGAGCAGGTCCAGATCGAAAAGAGGCAGCAACGGCACCACCACCTTGAAACCCCGGGTGCTGAAATGATCGATCACCCCCATAAAATTGCTCATGGCACCGAAGAGGCCATGGAGAAGCACCAGTGGCTCCCCCTCACCCTCTTCAATGTATCTGAACTTCCCATCATTTTTTATTTCGTAATTCATCCGTTCAGTGGTTGTCTTGTGCCTGACTTTGTTTGCTAAAATAATTTTTTATCTCCAATAAGCTCAGGCTTAACGAAATTAATTCATGTGAATGATGGCCGAGGGTGGAGAAACAGGATCAACGATCACATTGGGATGCGCTGACCCGTCTTCTCAAAAAAAGCCTGCAGTTCGGTAAAGACGCTGCTGAAAAAAGGAAAAATCGTACCCAGCCATGAAATCGCCGTAGGACCCCAGGGTGCAATGTATCGATAGGTGACAGATGCCGTTTTCACCGGTTCGCCCAGTATGTTCATCTGTGTAAGATAAAAAAGGACAACACTGAACATCATGAGATAAAGCAAGGCGAAGACAAGAAATCCTCCTATCCTGTTTACAGGGCCAAGCATGACATTCTCCACCGTTTTCTCCAGCAATTTGCCAATGGCACGCACCACCAGCATGGCTCCGATGAAGACCAGGATGAACGCAATGACCGGCCACCACTGCGATGGCAGAGCATCTGAGCGACGCAGATATGCAGCCACCACGGATGACAACTTCAGGGCTGCTGCAAGTCCTACGAACAACGATGCCAGTGAGAACACAGCCATGATCAGACCTCGGCTGAAGCCTTTGAAAGCCGCGACGGCCAGAATCACCAGGAATATGATGTCGATGAACATGGGTAGTTATTTGGCAAGCAGAGATTTGACGACTTCTGAGATGGCTTTCCCATCCGCAATGCCGGAAAGTTTCTTTGAAGCCACCCCCATCGTCCTGCCCATGTCAGCCGGCGAGGAAGCGCCGATCTCCAGGATGATCTGTGCCACGGCATCCCTCAAAGCATCAGCCGAAAGCTGGCCGGGAAGGAATTTCTCGATAACAGCAATCTCTTCCCGTTCCTTTTTCGCGAGATCTGGCCTGTTCTGAGTGGTGAATATCTCAAGGGAGTCCCTGCGTTGCTTTACCAGTTTTTGCAGCAACTTCATCTCTTCTTCTGAAGACATTACTTCACTTGCGCCTTCGGATGTTTTCGCAATCAGAATGGCGGCCTTGATAGCCCTCAGACTCCGGAGTCCTGCCTCATCCTTTGCCAGCATCGCAACCTTCAGTTGTTCGTTAATGGTCTTTTCCAGTGACATAAAACATTTATTGGGTGTTCGTTGATCGGAAAGCTATGCAAACCGATTTGATTGCGGAATCATTTTTTTTAAACAACCGCCTGCTCAGAGGCCTTTCGACTTTTCCTTCTGGAGATGATCCTGGAATTTATCATAAAAAACTTTCGCAAACTTCTTCAGGTCATTGACCAGCTCCTGATGGTGAGTGGCCCTGTCGAAACTATCTGCCAAACCCATCATGTTCTGATAATAAAAGTCAGCCATTTCATCGACCATCATATCCTTGGTCCACAGATCGATGCGCATGGCGGCTTTTTCCTGTCCGTCCCAGAAAGCGAGCGTCATCGCCTTAGCTTTCTGGACATCCTCCGCACTGGACTGCGATGCATCCCAATGTATGATATCAGGTATCTTTTGTTCGTCCAGCTGTACATTGATGGTAATGGTCGAAGTATTCATATTGTAATGGTATGATCACAAAGTTACGGATTGAACGGGCCTTTTGCCGCCTCTGCGAGTATTTCACGGGTCGTTTTTGCACTTTTGTCCCAATTGAAAGCCTTGGCACGTTCAAGTCCCCGTTGGATCATGATATCCCTGCCAGGTTCATCCTTAAAGACACGCTCGAGTTGCATGCCCATTTCCTCCGGCTGCAGGGGATCAAAGTAAAGGGCGGCATCTCCAGCCACTTCCGGCATGGAAGTGTTCCCGGAACAAAGAACCGGCACGCCCGACTGCATAGCCTCCAGCACCGGTATCCCGAAGCCTTCCCACAGGGAGGGATAAACGAGTGCATAGGCTGAAGCCAACATCCTGCGGAGTGATCCTGCAGGCACATAGCCTGTGAGTTTTACATCATGCCGGTATTTGAAAGTGGAAAGGGCGGTGGCAAACTCATCATTGTGCCATGCCATCCTGCCGGCAATGACAAGGAGCATATTGGAACGCTGTCGTTTCTTGAAGCGCGAAAATGCCTTGAGCAGGTTTATCAGGTTTTTCCGCGGATGAATGGACCCAACGCAGAGGAAATATTCCTTCCCCTCTGAAAATTCTTCTTTCCAGGAGTCTCTTTCTTCCCACGACAATGGCTTAAAGGATGAGTCGGCAGCATTGTGGACCACTTCGACCTTCCCCCTGGCAAAAGGATAATGACGGAGGATATCCTGTCTGGAGAATTCCGAAACGGTGATGACCTTACTGGCCTTGCGGATGAAAAGCGGGGTGTAATGTGCATAAAACCACTGCTGGATACGAGGCATCAAGGCAGGATAGTGCAGGAATGCAAGGTCGTGGATCGCCAAAACCTGAGGGACGGAAGTATGGAGCGAGCAGATTCCGTCAGGGGAAAAGAAAACATCCGCCCTCTGCCTGCGCAGGAAGGAGGGGATTCGATGATCATACCAGTATTTCCACAATAGCGGATGACGGGCTGGCGGCCCCAAAGTAAAACGTTCCAGGTTGGGAAACACCGGCTCATCCCACGGGAGCGGCCTGTCATGTACGAAAAGGTACTGGTCGTCAGAGTGTGTGGCAACCAATCTGCCACCGACCTCTTGGATGAAACGACCGAAACCTTCCACATAACCATAGTTGGCGAACCGGGTATTGACAACGATGCGCATATCTTTTGAAGGCACCAAAGCTAC
>CAJBPC010000331.1 GCA_903957405.1 uncultured bacterium
AAAATCACCGCCGTGAAATATGCCCGGGAAAAGGAACTTCCTTTCTTCGGCATCTGTCTCGGAATGCAGATGGCCGTGATTGAATTCGCCCGAAATGTGCTCGGATTAACAGACGCTCATTCCACCGAGATGGACGCTAAAACGCCGCATCCCGTGATCGACCTGATGGAAGATCAGAAGATGGTGACGGAAAAGGGCGGGACCATGCGCCTTGGTGCCTACCAATGCAAAACGGCTCCCGACAGCCTGGCAAGACGGATCTATGGAAAAGACATCATCTCAGAACGGCACCGCCATCGTTGGGAGTTCAATAACGCCTATCTCGCGGATATGGAGAATGCCGGCATGGTCGCCAGCGGACGAAATCCTGATACGGGACTCGTCGAGATCGTCGAGATACCCTCACATCCATTCTTCATAGGGGTTCAATACCATCCCGAACTCAAGAGCACGGTAGAGGAGCCTCATCCGCTTTTCGTGCACTTCATAAGGGCCGCAAAAGTGTTCGCAGAAAAAAAGAACGGACATGCCAACCCACCCAAAATCCGCCAAATGATCTGACGGAGGAATTCCGTTAAGTCCATCCCATTCGTTATTTTTAATCATTTTAACCCTCACATATGCAACTGGACAAGAATTCGGTAATCGGATTTGTGTTGTTGGCCTTACTTTTCTTCGGATATTTTTACTTTACGCGTCAGGGTCAGATTGAACTTGAAGAGCGGCAGAAAGTGATTCGCGACTCCATTGCAAAGATCGCCCCCGCAGCCAAAGACAACTTCACGGAGACAGCAGGACTTCCTGCTGCAGACACAACAAGTAAGCCGCTGGCGGTTCCGGGGCAGTTCAACCAACAGGGGGACGCTGCAGAAACGCTCGCCGTCATAGAGACCGACCTGGTGAAGATCACTTTCACGAACAAGGGCGCACAACCGAAAGAAGTGTTGTTGAAAAAATACTTGTCGTACGACAGCAGTTCCGTTCGTCTGGTGGGTGCACCCACCGACCGGATTTCATATCTTCTGAACACCGGACCCAATATGACCGCGAACAGCGCTGACCTCTTGTTCACAGGAGGGGATGTGGTCCGCAACAACGACGGGAGCCAGTCCATCACCTACCGGATCGCCGACAGTGCCGGCCGTTCCGTTACCCACAGGTTCACGGTCAGGCCGAACGATTACATGATCGACTGGAACCTTGGCATCGACGGAGCCGACAGACTCTTCACGCAGAATAATATCAACATCCTGTGGCAGGTGGAATCCCGTCAGCATGAGCTTGATGTGAACAGCGAAAAGCTGGAGACGCAGATCGGTCTGATGGCGAAGGACGGATTTGATTACTACACGCTCGGTAGCGGCATCAACGAGAAATTCGAGGAAGGCGTGAAGTGGATGGGTGTCAAGCAGAAATTCTTCAATTCTACCCTGATCTCGAAGAACGGATTCTCATATGCCGATGTCACCATGAATGTGCCGCCCGACACTACGCACAAAGTGGCTTCATCGATCGTGAACCTGAAATCGACATTCCCATCCGGAACGAAGGTGGACCTGCCCTATCAGATCTACTACGGACCGAATGACTATAAAATCCTCAAGGGGTACAAGATGGACCTGGAGGATATGGTGAACCTGGGCCAGGGCTTCTACGCCTTCGTGAAGTATATAAACCGGTTGATCGTACTTCCGTTCTTCAATTTCATCGAACGTTTTTTTGGAAGCTATGGCATCGTGATCGCACTGCTGACGCTCTTCATCCGCCTGCTGACCTCCCCGCTCGTGTATACGAGTTACCTCAGCGGTGCAAAGATGAAAGCCCTTAAGCCTGAGCTCGATGTGCTCAAGGAGAAATTCAAGTAAGACCAGCAGGCTTTCAGCATGGAACAGATGAAACTCTTCCGCACGGCCGGAGTGAATCCACTTGGCGGATGCATCCCTGCGCTGCTCCAGATCCCCATTTTCTTTGCGCTGTACAGTTTCTTTAACTCGAACATATCCCTCCGGGGTCAGAAGTTCCTATGGGCGAACGACCTCTCCGCCTACGACAGCATCGTTTCCTGGAACGCGAACATCCCGTTCATCGGGAATCACCTCAGCCTGTTCACGATCCTTGCTGTGGTCACCAGTCTGCTCATCTCCCTATACAGCATGAGCATGACGCCGGACCAGAACAACCCGGTGCTGAAATACATGCCGTATATCTTCCCGTTCATGCTCCTGGGAATTTTCAACAGCCTTCCTTCTGCCCTGACATGGTATTACACGGTCTCCAATGTCATCACGCTCATCCTCCAGTTCGTGATACAGAACTACATCATCGACCATGGTAAGATCCTGTCAAAAATCGAAGAGAACAAAAAGAAACCCCGTACAAAATCAAAATGGCAGGAACGATTTGACCAATTGCAGCAAACGCAGAAAAAGGTTGAAGACCTGAAGAAGAAGACCTCTAAGAAATGAGCGGAAATCGTCAAAAGGACGGGTATGGATGAGGGTGGAATCGCCACTGCAATTTTAACAGGGCGCTTGCAACCAGGCAGGTGTTTTGGCTATCTTTATTTGAAGTAACGGCATATGATGGGGAAAATGATCTGCTTTTCGGCTTTTCTGCTCTGTATGAGCACTTTGTCCATGGCGCAAAAGACATTGTCTGAAGGATCGATTCATTTCGATATCACTGTGCAGACAGGCACGGCGAGCCCGGATATGGCGGATATGTTCGACGGCGCCAACGCATCCCTGTACATAAGAGGTCCTTTGAGTCGTTCAGAACTCAGCAGCGCCCTTGGTAAAACAGTCACGATCTACGATTACAAGTCAGGAACGGGGGTCGTGCTCCGTGAGTTTGGACCACAAAAACTCCTGATCCGGATGAATCGGGATAACTGGGCTGATAAGAACCAGAAATATGAGGGGATACGGTTTGTCGCCAACGGGCTGACGAAGATCATTGCAGGTTATCCTTGCGAAGGAGCGGTGGCATTACTGTCTGACAGCAGTTCATTCACCGTTTTTTTCACTCGGCAGCTCGTCGTTGAAAACGACCAATATGACCCTCAATTTGCAGGTCTGGAGGGCACTGCACTTGAATACGAGTCTATGTCAGGCGGCATGAAAGTAAAGTACTCCGCAAACAAAGTGAGTTTTGACCCGATACCCATGCAAAAATTCGACATACCAAAGTCGGGATATCGTCAAATGTCGTACGAAGAAAGTACTAGAAAGGGAGGTAAATGATTTATCGAACCTGTGGTGGAGCGGGTGTCTTGAATTTCCCCAAAATTGGTTTCGATTTGTAAGGCATGTAGTAAGTGATGTTGCCTTTTTGGTAGCTGATCACGTTGTTGAACACACCTTTTTGAGCCTTCGGAACCGATATGTTTCTATTTTGATGAAACGTGTAGCCAGACCCTAATGTGAGCTTGAGGTCTTTTTTCACAGTGGCTAATGTAGATTTCCTGTTTTTCCCGCCAATATTATAATTCCCGTCAATGGCGAAGACATATCCTGTTCCTGCAAGCAAAAACAGCATGAACGCGACATTGCGAGCCAACGAAATAGTATTATGGGGGTATGAACAAGCCATTCGTTTCAAATATATGGATAATTCTTTAGAATTTTCAAAATCATGGTGTTGTGTTCCGTTTTTATTTAATTCGGGTGTGGACATAGCAAGGGTCTTAATGGTTATTGAACACGCTGAAAGTCTCGTATTTCCTTGCTGCATCAAGCGCTTCGGAAGTTTTTTCGACAATTTGAATCAACATTAACAAAGCATGTACAAAATTGATGCCGTCTTTTTCGTCTGACCCATGTGGCTTTTCGGTCAGTGCAAGTGCCATAGTGGGATCGCGTTAGCAAGCCAGTGTTTGTGTGCTTTCTGAAGTTTTTTCTTTCGACTTATAGTGTTAATTTACATCAACCTTACAAATCATGAGCAGAGAGTCATACCGACACGAACACGAGGACATCAGGGATTTGTTGCGAAAATACAACAACGTCAGGGCGGGCAAAAGTGCGCATATGTTGACGGAGGATTCTTTTGAGCGCATCATCGATCATTACGATGATCTGGATGACCTCGAGGGTGCCATCGAGGCTGCCGAGACGGGTATCGAGCAGCACCCTTATTCGGCAGCTCTGATCATAAAAAAAGCCGATTTGTTGATCTCCACCAAGCGATATGATGATGCCTTGGAATTGCTTGACAGGGCGGAGATACTCGATAGTACCGACATCGACATTTACATTTTACGCACCGATGCCTATCTGGCTCAGGATCGTCAGGAGTTGGCCGTGGAGCTTCTGGAAGAAGCCATCGATCGCTTCACGGGAGAAGATCGTATAAATCTGTTGTTCGAGCTGGCCGATGTCTACGACGACTATGAGGAGTTTGATAAGATCTTCGATTGCCTCCGTATGATCCTGACGCATGAACCCAACAACGAAGAGGCATTGTACAAGATCTGTTTCTGGACAGATTTCACCGGCAGAAATGAAGAAAGTATCCGGCTGCATGAACAGATCATCGACGAATATCCTTACAACGAACTTGCCTGGTTCAATCTGGCTGCCGCTTTCCAGGGACTGAAGCTGTTTGAAAAGTCCATCGATGCCTATAAATATGCGCTTGCCATCAACGAAAAATTCGACTACGCATATCGAAATATGGCCGATGCCTATATCCGTTTGAGGAAATTCAAGGATGCGATAGAGGCATTAGAGAAAGTAGTGGAGTTATCCCGGCCGGAGGATGTCATCTATGAGGCCATCGCGCATTGTCATGACCGGCTGCAAAATCCGGCGCAGGC
>CAJBPC010000332.1 GCA_903957405.1 uncultured bacterium
GGAGAATACACCCCTGGCAGACACCTGTTCGACGAGTTGATAAGACGCAGGGGGTAAAGCATCCGGCCTTGCTGTTCCCGTTCGGCAGTGGTATTGAATACCGTCAATGATTGTCTGTGGGTGTTCTACCCTGACGCCCATCGCAAGAGGCTTTGATTCGATCAGAATTCCTTTTTGGTGCAGGAGGGTGAAAATATCCCTGGCTGAATGTCCTGTTGCCAGGATGAATGCATCAGCCCTGAAACTGTCGCCGTCAGCAGTGCTGACTGAGTGGATTTTGTCTCCCAGCATGTCGAGGTCTTCGACTTTTTTCCCGAAATGAAAGATGCCTCCGGCCTCCGTGATCCGTTCCCGCATGGCCGAGATGATCTGCGGGAGTTTGTTGGTGCCGATATGTGGATGTGCTTCGTAGCGTATCCGTTCATCTGCCCCAAAATGCACGAAAAGTGAGAGTATTCGGTCGATATCTCCTCTTTTGGAGCTGCGGGTATAGAGTTTCCCGTCGCTATAGGTGCCGGCACCGCCCTCTCCGAAGCAGTAGTTGCTTTCTTCGTTGAGGATGCCTTCCTTGTTCAATCTTGCCAGGTCGCGTCGTCGGGCGCGTACATCTTTGCCACGCTCCAGGATGACTGGCCGCATGCCCAGTTCGAGGCAATGCAATGCTGCAAAAAGCCCTGCTGGTCCTGCCCCGATGATGACCACTTGTTTTTTTGCGTGTCGGACATCCTGGAATGTGAAACTGGCGGCAGGTCTTTGGGTGAAAGGCTCCCCGACGTATGCTTGCAGGGTAAGGTTGATCCATATTTGTCTGCTTCTGGCATCGATGGATTCCCGTACAATATTGTATCCGGTGACGGAATGTGCTGGCGCTCCGGTAGCTGCGGCGATCATCTTCCGGATGGCCGTTTGGTCCTGTGCTTCTTCCGGTTTTACGCGGAGGGTGATTTTTTTCTGCATGTTCAGGCTGCTGCCGGGATGATGTGATCAGAATGGCAGGTCGTCGATGCCTTCCGATGTCGGCATATTGGTCGGCTTGGAAGCCTGTGGGTCGGCGGGCAGGGTGATCTGCACGATTTTCCAGGCATCAAGGTTGGTGATATAGCTTACTTGTCCGTTTCGTTCCCATCGGCTGCTGCGAATGTTGAAGTTCACTTTGACGACAGATTCCGGTTTGTGGAGGTCGATCAGTTCGATTTTTTCATTCTTCAGTTGGAATTTAAGGATGTGGGTGTAGGTGCGGTCGCGGCCTTCTTCGCTCGTCTCTATCAGAAATTCTCGGAAGCGGAGGGTGTCTGACCTCTGGATCGTGTCAAATATCTCGACAATCCTGCCCTGAGCTTCATATGCCATAGTTTTTCCTTTAGGCGGTAAAGTTATTGCTATAAAATGGGAGCTGCGGCTGGCTTTTTTTTGATTTTTTTCGGGGTAACTTCACCATCCCGCATTTTTTACGCGCAAAATATGAAACAGACCCTGCGAAATGCCTTAGCCCTGATCCTGGTTGCAGCCATTTGGGTATCGTGTCATCCCCGTTATCGGCAGCAGTCGATGCAATACGGAGGGTATAACATCTCGAAGGTGGTCCCAGACTCCATGGTATCAGGTTTTTTGGAACCTTATGCACGCAAGGTGGGAGAGACCATGAACGATGTCATCGCCGAGTTGGGTGAACCTTTGCAGAAAAAGCTTCCTGACGGAACGCTCGGGAATTTCCTGGCGGACTCATACCTTGCCATGGCGAGGGTAAAGTTTGACAGTTCCGCGCAGATGGCTTTTCTCAACAACGGCGGTATTCGGCTGAACAGCATACAGGCCGGTCCGTTGCGCCGGGGGACCATTTACGAGGTGATGCCATTCGACAATCTGATGGTCATTTTGAAGATCAAGGGTGATCGGTTGTTGGACTATCTCCATCATGTGGCTTCAGAGGGCGGTGGCGGGATTGCCGGAGTGCAGATGACGATCCGTGATAAGAAGGCGACGGGAGTGCTGATTGGGGGGGAGCCGCTGGACCTTGCGGCCATTTATACGATGGTCAACTCCGACTATACCGTCAATGGCGGAGGCTACAGCGGGTTTAAGGCACTTCCAGCGCGTCAGACCGGCTACTTGCTGCGAGATGCGACCATCGACTATTGTTTGCGGTTCAAGGCAGCAGGCACTAGTATTAAAACGTCAAGCGAAAAAAGGATCAAGAATGTCCAATAGAAGAAAGTTTCTGCGTGACGGCGGCCTTGCTGCCGCAGGTTTTTTGATTTCCCAGCCTTTGCTGTTTGCTCGGGAGTCTGCTCCTAAGACCCGCAGGCTCACGATCCTGCATACCAATGACGTCCACAGCCGCCTGGAGCCTTTTCCAATGGATGGGGGCTCAAATGCCGGTAGGGGAGGGGTTGCAGCCCGAGCTGCAGTCATCAAGCGCATCCGCCAACAGGAAGAGCATGTGTTGCTTCTCGATGCAGGGGACATATTCCAGGGGACGCCTTATTTCAATATTTTCAAGGGAGAGCCAGAGATCAGGGCCATGTCGCTGATGGGTTACGATGCCGGGGTGATGGGCAACCACGATTTTGATGCGGGCATTGACAACTTTGCCAGCCAGCTGGCGGCACATGCCAGTTTCCCGATGATCATGTGCAATTATGATTTCACCGGCACTTCCATGGAACACCTACATAGTCCTTATCAGATCATCCGGAAAGGGGATCTCAGGATCGGGATCACCGGCGTGGGCATTGAGTTAGAGGGCTTGGTACCTGAGCATTTATATGGAAAGACAAGGTATCTGGATCCTATAGTCCAGGCCAATCGTCAGGCATGGATCCTGAAGAAGAAAAAGAACTGTGATATGGTGATTTGCCTATCCCATTTGGGCGATGCATACAAGGATAATAAAGTCAGCGATGAAGTCATGGCAAAAGAGTCTGAGCACATCGACCTTATCCTTGGAGGCCATACCCATCGATTCTTTGACGCCCCGCGTGTGTATAACAACAAGACCGGCAACCAGGTTATCGTTAACCAGGTTGGCTGGGCCGGTCTGCGCCTGGGAAGGCTGGATTACAGTCTGGAAGCGACTGGAAAGAAAGACCTGCAGCGTTCGGAAACGATCACTATAGGTAAAATTATCGGGGATTAATTTTTTTTTTAATCACATCTTCGGCTCTATATTCGCAGCTCGATAAGGAAAAAAGTGAGGTAATTTTAATTGTTGGATAATCTGTGGAAAACTGATTTTTTTTCCTTATTTTGAGATACGTTACAACTCTTGAGAAGTTTTTTTACATCGCTGCATGCCGGCGAAACTACCATTCGATTTAAGTCATAAAATCCAATTGTCATTCATCCGCGGTCACAGGCGTCAGAAGCCGTTAAGATTTGACCGGATGCATCGTCATCCAATGAAGAGCCAAAACATGTTTGGTTGTATCATTTTTTAACTGCTCAAGGTTCAATGGAGAAAGTACACGAAAAAATTTGGAACAGCTGCCTTGCAATCATCAAGGATATTGTGGAATGGCAGCACTTCAAGACATGGTTTGAGCCTATTCGTCCGGTTGCACTGAAAGAAAAGGTGTTGACCATACAAGTGCCCAGCCAGTTCTTTTATGAGTATCTGGAGGAGCATTATGTGAACCTCCTGGCGAAGACGCTGAAAAGGGAGTTGGGAAAGGAAGCCAGGCTTGAATACCGCATCATGGTTGACAGCGGGAATGAAAAGAACAAGCCACTTACTATGGATGTGTCCGGCCAAGGGTACAAGACATTCTCAAACAATGAGATGGACTTCCCATTGGTGATACATAACCCGGTGAAGAATCCATTTGTGATCCCCGGGCTCAAGAAGATGCAGGTTGACTCTCAATTGAATCCGATCTACACGTTTGATTCATTCGTCGAGGGCGACTGCAACCGTGTGGTGCGTCGTGCGGGGAAGACGGTGGCGGAGAAACCCGGGTCTACATCTTTCAATCCATTGGTGATATATGGCGGAGTAGGTTTAGGGAAAACCCATTTGGCACAGGCCATCGGCAATGATGTGAATCGTCTGCACCCGAACAAGGTGGTATTGTATGTGAGTTCTGAGAAGTTCATCAATCAGTTTCAGGACCATTCACGGAATAATGCGATCAATGATTTCATTCATTTCTACCAACTCATCGACGTGCTCATCATTGATGATGTGCAGTTCTTTAACCGTGCGGAGAAATCTCAGGACGCACTCTTCGCGATTTTCAACCATTTGCACCAGTCGGGTAAGCAGCTGATCTTGACATCGGATAAGCCGCCAAAGGATTTGGAGGGGGTTCAGGAACGCCTGTTGAGTCGATTCCGCTGGGGACTGAGTGCCGATGTTCAGGCGCCGGACTACGATACCCGGATGGAGATCCTTGAGAAGAAGATGAAAAACGATGGGTTAGAGATGCCCAAGGAAGTTGTCAAGTACATAGCCTATAATATACAGAGCAATATCCGGGAGTTGGAAGGTGCGTTGATCTCTCTGTTGGCACAATCATCCTTGAATAAGAGGGAGATAGACCTTGACCTTGCCAAGAAAGTGTTGCGGAATTTCATCAAAACATCCTCTAAGGAAATTACCATCGAAACGATACAGAAGATGGTCTGCGATTTCTTTGATGTATCATACGATA
>CAJBPC010000333.1 GCA_903957405.1 uncultured bacterium
TCCAGTTGCTCATTGCTGTTCAGTGCGATGATCGGGTATGCGAGCTGATTTCCGAAGGGATGCAGTTTGACCGTCTTGACGGAAGATCGGTAGATCCTGTCAGGCTCACGCTGCCCCATGGCCGGAGGGTTTGACAACACCAGGAACATCAACAACGTCAGCGTGCGCAGCATGGAAGAGGTTTAAAAACAAACTTACTCAAAAAACACGTAAGGGGTTCGGAATTTAGCGGGGGATCCCACAGATCCCTGCTCGGGGCAATATCGACGGATGCCATACATTTGTAGGGACCAGAACAAGATTCCTTGAACACATCCTTTTTCATCGCACGCCGCATCGCCCATAACCGGCAGAGTTCATTCTCCCGGTTCATCATCCGCCTGGCCATCGTGGCAACGACCATCAGTGTGGCGGCAATGATCCTGTCGCTTGCATTCATTAACGGCTTTCAGAAAGTCATCAGTGAGAAGGTCTTCAGTTTCTGGGGGCATATCCGGGTGCAACATTTTGAACCCTTCAAAGTGAACATCGCGGAGGAATCCCCTATCGATAAGAATGACACGATCGAAGCATCCGTCAAGGCGTTATGGAATGTCGCAAGTGTACATCCCTTCGCGACGAAATCCGCCATCCTGAATTCAAATGCCACGATCGAAGGCGTCTTGTTCAAAGGGGTGACGAAGGATTACCGGTTCGGGGAATTGTCATCTTTCCTGAAAAGCGGCCGGTGGATGAACTTCGACGACAGCAGTTACAGCAAGGAGATTGTCATCTCCCAACCCATCGCAGATCAGATCGGTGCCACTGCAGGAGACGAGCTGCTGATTTATTTCATCCTGCCGGGAGAGGATAAGCCCCGTACCCGGAAGATGAAGATCTGCGGCATCTTCAAGACGGGCATCGACATCTACGACAAAACCTTCGCCTTCGGCGACATCCGCTTGATACAGAAACTGAACGACTGGTCGCCCCAACAGATCGGGGGGTATGAAGTCGTGCTGAAAGATCATCAAGAAATGGATCTGTCGTCGAACATGATCTATGACGTGCTTCCAACGGGATGGGATAGCAAGACGATGAAAGAGATCCACCCCGACATATTCGACTGGCTGAACCTGCAGAACACCAACAAATACATACTCCTGGTCGTGATGACCATGGTGGCGCTGATCAACCTGGTGACCTGCCTGATCATCCTGGTGCTGGAGCGCACAAGGATGGTGGGGGTGCTGAAAGCGGTGGGCATGTCGGACTGGAAAATCCAAAAGATTTTCATCGGCTATGGCGCCGTGATCACCCTCTGGGGCATTGCAGGCGGGGTTGTGCTTGGCCTTGGAATCGCATTCCTGCAGCTGAAGACAGGCTTCATAAAACTCAATGAAGAATCATATTACATGGACAGGGCCCCTGTTGACATCGTCTGGTGGCAGGTTGCCTTGGTCGTTTCAGGCACTTTTCTGATAAGCTTCCTTGTGCTCATGATCCCGTCCCTGATCAGCCGGCGAATCAGTCCCGCCAAAGCCGTGCAATTCCGCTAGTCATTTTGCGTCGGGCGATGCGATGAGATGCGACAGCAGGATTCCGGTGGCTACGGCGGCGTTCAGGGATTCGGCACCGCCGCTGCGGGGGATGGTGATCCTACCGGTTGCCATGGCCATCAGCGCATCGGATATCCCCCGTCCCTCGTTGCCGATCACCAGCAATCCTTCGCTCAGTTTTGCCGCGGTGCATACATCCTCCCCTTCGAGTGCAGCACAGATCACCGGGAAACCTTCTATTCCGCCGATGAATGGTACGAGATCCAGATGGTGCACATCCACCCGGAAGATGCTTCCCATGGTTGCCTGAACGACTTTCGGGTTGTAGATGTCAGCGCAATCCTGACTGCAAATGATCTGTTTGACTCCGAACCAGTCTGCCGTTCGGATGATCGTACCGAAATTGCCGGGATCCCGGATCGCATCCAGCACCAGTGTGACGGATCCCTTGAGGACGGGAGTCTCCGGATACCGCATCTTCTTCACTAAAGCCATGACCTCCCTAGGCGTCCGAAGGCAACTCATACTGTCGAGTTGTTCCGGAGTCACCATGTCAACCCGTGCGGCATCGATGATTTTCAGGTCATTTTTGTTTTCCGAAAGCCACTCTTCCGTTCCATACACACCGGAAACGAGGTCGGGCCGGTTTCGGAGCAGCTCCTCCACCATTTTCGGACCTTCCACGATGAACTCATCCGCGGGATCCCTGAA
>CAJBPC010000334.1 GCA_903957405.1 uncultured bacterium
CGCATAGGATTCTCGTAAGTGCGTCAATGATCGGCAGATATGCCTTTTCTCCACCCAAGCAATATATGACGCTGATTAAACAGCTTTTTCTCCATCAAGGGCTCCTGTCTCGTTTCGCACAGATCGATCCTTCATTTGACGGTATATTTCTCGTGGAAGAGTCTCCATACGAACCAGATACGGTTTGATTTCCTGCTTATCTTGGTCTTTCTTAGGGAGGCGACCGGCAAGTAACCCGAGATATGCAAGCCCTTCGCCACAGTTGAAAAAATTGAATCTTTTTATAGGGGAATGGTTTAATTTCATTGGTTATATGAATCAACCGATGTCAGATTCTTTTTCCGGGATGACTATTAAAGTATTGATTTTCATTGTTTTGTCAGTTGGATTCTGCTCTGTTCATGCAAATGATAAAGAGTTGGATTCATTGTTGCAGGCTCTGAGCACGGCCAAAAAAAATCATCAACGCGCCGAATTATATCTCTCACTTTCGGAGAGGGCCATCACAAAGGATTACAAGCAAGCCCTTGCCTATGCTCAGGAAGCCGTCAACGCAGCAAATAAAGACGGAGATCATTCCTTGCAGATGAAGGCGTACAAGGGGGTGGCATCCGTTTCCTATTTTACGGGCTTATATGATCAGGCCATCATCTATTTTGGTCTCGCTGCCCAAGAGGCTCTTAAGGCCGGTGACGAAGTGGAAGCGATGAATAACAATTTGAACATTTCACTGATCAACATCTCCCTTGGGGAATACAAAAAAGCGATTGGCAGCCTCGAGCAGGCGGAGTTGACATTGCCCGAGATCTATAAAAAATCGGGAAAGGTAGTTCCGGTTTCGGAAAGGATCATTTTGAATTTGAATCTCGGGGCATGTTATTTGGCTGAGCAGCAGTTGGCAAAAGCCTATTCACGGCTTGATACCGGTATTCTATTGGCGAGATCAATCACAGGTCAGGAAACGTTATTGGGAAAACTCTTTATCGCAAAGGCTAAGGCCAAGATCGTGGAAAACAAATTAGACGAAGCCTTACTTCTGCTGAAGGAATCGGAAAAGGTTATCCTCTCGAACCAAGACATGGCTACGCTTATGGTGGTCAATGAAACTTTAGCGTCCATTTACGAAAAAAAAAATGATGATATGAAGGCCCTGCTTGTCAACAAGCAAGGTTTCATGGTGGCACAGGCTATGGGAAGTGTTTCCATGAAAAGCACTTTTTCAAAAGCCATCTGCAGCATATACCGACGGATCGGCGAGTCTGATTCGGTGATCCGGTATCTGGATATCATTGCGGAATGTGATGCCGAATCAAAAAGCAGCCAGGCAAAAGAAGCATTGGTTCGCAAGGAACTCCTTCAGGAATTTGTAAAAAAAGAGCAGGAACTGGACAGGCTGAACCAAAAAAACAAGCGAAGTTTTGTGTACGCCATCTTAGGGATGTCATTGGTCGGAGCAGCATCTTTTTTCGGGATCATGGTTTATCGATCCCGGTTTATAAAAGTCAATTTGATGCGGATGCGACAGGATCTGGAGGCAAGGCAAATGGAACTGGAGGCGCAGCGACTGCAAGCTGAATTGGGAAATCGCGACAATGAGATCAGCAGAATTCAATATGAGCTTAAGAAAAACTCATTGATTCAGGGATTGGTTGGTGATTTCAGTTCGATGGGTGAGAGATCCACGCTCGAAGAGGATCCTCATGATGCGAAACTCAGGAAAGCCGACTTAACATCGAAAACAAAGGCCTGGGAAGAATTTGAATTCAGATTCCAGCAGATCCATTCAGGCTTTTATGACCGTCTCACAAAAGCCTGTCCGGGGCTTTCCCTGAACGAACGTCGACTGTGCGCATTCCTGAAACTGGACATGACCACCAAGGAAATTTCAGACATAACTGGTCAATCCATTCGTGCCGTCAACATGGCTAGAACCCGCATGCGGAAAAAACTGGAACTGACCAATACCGATACAGGACTTTTCGAGTTCCTGTCAAAGCTCTGACTTTTTTTGTTCTTTCTCTATATTCAAGATTCTTAAAGCGGTGTGCTCAATATCCATTTCTTCCGTCTATGACATGCTCCGATCCCGCGAAATAAAAATTTTGTGCAGAGATATTTCTTTCGGTCATTCTTTATCTGAAAAGCGGAGATGCATCGCTTTGGAACGAGTTGGCTTCTTTTTACAGTATGCCGGCTTTTGAAGCATTTTAACGTATCAGCGTAAGACTTGCTGCAGCCGAAAGTCAGGATCCTGAAAGGAAATGATGAAAGGATCGATTGTACAGCGGATTTTTCGGGATGGTATAGGGTAAGCATTGACGTATCGTATAAAACCGGTTATCTGCTTATTTTTTTGAGGAATCAACGATCTTCGAATGGGTAGTCATCAAAGACGCGGAACAATTCAGAGAAACCGATCGATATTGATGTCGTCTTCCGGTTGATGGCCAAATCCGATGTTTAATTTGATTTTTTCCGAATGTATGGATCCGACAATGGTATCAACTACAGAATGAAAACAAATTAAAGCAGACCCAAAATGAACATCATAAAAATCAGCAAGGGCAATGTCGAACTGCGAAGAGACACCGGTGCGCTCATCAGAACGATCGGTAACGGCGATGCCGTCCATGCCGACATCAGCAGTGATGGCTCACTGATATTGATAACCACCGAAAAGGGTAAGGTCGAACTTCGAAAAGACGGCGGGGCTTTGATAAGGTCAATCGGAAATGGGGATGCGTCCAATGCAAGATTCAGCGGGAGTGATATTCTTGTTACCACGATAAAAGGAAAGACGGAATTGAGAAAGGAAAGCGGTTCATTGATCAGAACGATTTGAATAGCCATTGCTCATAAGCCTTTGTTCAAGAATGCTTCCCACGTCTGCATGTCATCTGCCAGTCCTGTATGATCCCTGGATGAAAATCGCCGCCGCAACGCCTTCGAACAGATAAGATCTGCATGTGCATGATGCAGGATAAAAGGATAAACTTTTTAAAAATGAAGGCAATCTTGCGGATGCTTCTCACTTCATGTGATGCGATATCGCGTTCTTGCCGAGCACATGGTCAAGATTTGTAGGCTCATGAAATCTTCCAAAGCATGCATGTCCTGCATGCTGTATGCATGCGCCGTCGTTCACCAGCTGAAATTTTCTCCAGTAAGTTCCCTCAGGAGTTTTCCATCTTCCCTGAAATACGTTGACCATTCCCTCTTCATTTCCGACGTCATCGGCTCATCAGTCATTTTGTTAAGCACCGAAAATTCCCTCGGATAGACCTTTTCGATTTCCAGGAAGTCATAGATCCTGGTCAATATCGCTTTGGGCTCTGTGAAAAAATCCTCACTTTTCAACAGGAGAAAACGATCTTTCGGGAAATAGGTGAACCATCGCTGAAGTTGTTGTCCGTAAAGTCCCCTTTTCATGTAGGAATACCGTTGGAAATCATTTCCA
>CAJBPC010000335.1 GCA_903957405.1 uncultured bacterium
GTGCCTTCAAGGGTGAAGAGATGATCCCTGACGGTGTCAAATGGCAATATGGCACAAATGAAAAATAATCGGATGACATACAGATCAATTCTGTTTTTCATTGCATTCAATTGTTTGATTTTTTCCACGCTTAGGGCACAGACATTTGAGAAAGATCACCAGCGTCATACTATGGGTCTATTGGTCCTACAGGGCGGCCAGTCGCTTCTGGATGTGGAATACCGCTATCTTGTGACCTTGCTTCAGGCGGAGTATCAATTCAGTGTATTGCGTAAGGGTCCATGGCGGTTTCACCTCATGGCTCAGCCCCATTACGGGATCTCCCGTTTCAATTTTGACAATGTTGATCCGGTCAATGCTTCTGGATATGAGTTGGGCATGAACCTCGGTATTCAGTTGGAACGAGAGATCCGTGGTACGAATGCGGGTATTTACATGGGTGCAGGAACAGGTCCGCATTATCTTTCAGAAGACACACATAGGCAATCAGAGGGTTTGATTTTTTCAAGTAATCTGTTCCTGGGCATCACGTACAGGTTTTCAGCAATGTACGAACTCGATCTGCGAACTGCTTTCAGGCATATCAGCAATGCAGGATTACAGTTGCCCAATGGGGGCATCAACAATTCCATGGTTGGAATTGGATTGTTCCGAAGGCTTTGATCATTGATTCACCTGAGGTGTATAACCGGTGTCAGGTGCCGATTTTCATGAATCTTTCATATCCGCTATCGCAAATGTCCTGTGTCATGCTTCCGGCCTCATCATTGGGAAAAGCAGTACGTCCTGAATGGATGGCTGTCCGGTGAGTAGCATGCAGAGGCGGTCTATCCCAAAGCCAATTCCGGATGTAGGAGGCATTCCGTATTCAAGTGCCCTAAGGAAATCATAGTCGATGAACATGGCCTCGTCATCACCTCTTTCCATCAGTTTGATCTGTTCTTCGAAGCGCTCCCGTTGTTCGACGGGGTCGTTCAGTTCTGTGTACGCATTGGCTATTTCCTTTCCGTTGATCATGAGTTCGAATCGTTCGACAAGTCCAGGCTTACTGCGGTGTTTCTTTGTGAGTGGACTCATCTCTACCGGGTAGTCCGTGATGAAGGTCGGCTGTATGAAATGTTTCTCGCATTTTTCGCTGAAGAGTTCATCGATCAGTTTTCCTATACCCATGCTTTTATCTACGGGGATATGCATCTGTTGGCAGACATCTCGCAACTGCTCTTCATCCATCCCGGTTATGTTGATGCCCGTGTGTTCTTCAATTGCTTCGAACATGGTTATTCGCCGGTACGGGGCCTTTAGGTCGATGGTCTTGCCATCCAATTGTACAATGGTGGTTCCGTTGACAGCGATCGCCGCCTGTTCCAGCAGCTGTTCTGTTGTTTCCATCATCCACAGGTAGTCCTTGTAAGCGACATAGAACTCAAGAACGGTGAATTCAGGATTGTGGGTGCGGTCCATCCCCTCATTTCGGAAGTTTCGCGAGAATTCATAAACCCAATCGAATCCTCCCACGATGAGTCTTTTGAGGAAGAGTTCGTTCGCAATGCGCAGGTACATTGGGATATCCAGCGCATTATGGTGTGTGGTGAAAGGACGTGCGGCAGCGCCTCCCGGAATATTTTGCAAGACGGGGGTATCGACTTCCAGTGCTCCTTTTTCATTCAGAAATTGCCGAATCGCATTGATGAATTTCGTCCTTTTGACAAATGTCTCCCTTACTTGAGGGTTTACGATCAGGTCTGCATAGCGTTGACGATAACGGAACTCTGGGTCTGTCACGGCATCGAAGGTTTCGCCTTCTTTCTCCTTGACCACGGGTAAGGGCTTAAGCGACTTGGTGAGAAGGGTGAGTTCCTTTACATGCACGGATATCTCTCCGGTTTTTGTAGTGAACACGAATCCCTTTATGCCGAAGATGTCTCCGATGTCGGAGAGGTGCTTCCATACTTTATCGTAGAGGCTTTTGTCTTCCCCCGGGCAGATATCATCTCGGCGGACATATATCTGTATCCTTCCTGATGCGTCCTGCATCACCGCGAAGCTGGCTTTTCCCATGTCGCGTATGCTCATGATCCTGCCGGCGAGGCATATATCCGCGAAAGCCGTTGGATCCGCATCTTTGTCATATCCGTTTTTAATGTCAGAAGCCATGCAGTTGACGGGGTACATTGCCGCCGGGTAGGGATCGATGCCAAGTTGTTGAAGTTCAATGAGTTTTTCTCTTCGTATGATCTCCTGTTCGCTCAATTGGTGCAGCTGCATGGGTGTTGGAAAATTTCTGCAAAGGTAGTGTAAGGCGGTGTGGATGCCAAAGCGCGCGCAAAACGGCAGCTTTTGAAAAAAAGGCTTAAAGGATGGGCAACCGGGCTGTGTCAGCGATTCAATTATCAAGCATTTGAAGAAAGGAGCAGTACCTGCCAGGCTTCTCTTAGCATCCCCTGATCGAGGAGGTAGGCTGCATGGCGGTGCAATTCGATTTCCATTTCGTCAGGGTTTGCAGAGAAGTACTGAATGATCTGTTTCACATGTGGATCAGAGAACCATGGTTCGAAATCAGGGATGGCATCCACATTGGCGAGTTGAGCGATCTGGTTGCCGGAGAGGATGCTGCTGTGGCGGATGTCCACCGGGAGTCCCGGGAAA
>CAJBPC010000336.1 GCA_903957405.1 uncultured bacterium
ATCATCTGGATGCAAACCTGATGGCGGAACTCTCCGCAGGAATGGAAGTGAAAGCGTTCTATTTCTTCAGTAAACAACTCTTCGAGATAACCCTTGGCAAACAGTGGGATCTGGGAACCTCTGCCTTGGATGGCAGTGTCAACCTGCTGAGCGATGGAGACAAGAAGAAGATCGGAGGGTCCAAACTCTTTAAAGAAGGTGGTGTCGATGGAATTCCAGAAATGGATGTACATATGCAGACGAAGAGTTTCACCACGGCCGTGGATCTGCTCTATGCGGCCATCCTGGAAGTGAACCCCGCTGCGGGGAAACCCGCCATCATGTCGGAGATGCAAAAGGATTCGAATCCGGAACCAAGCCAGTTCGCTGCGGCAAAGGCCAACATCATCCAATTGGCAAATGAAGCGGTCAAAAATTCGTTCAGTGATAAAGACCTGGCCGATCTGAATCGGGAGATTCAAAAATACACCGATGCTTTGGCCAGGATGAAAACCCACTTTGATGTATGGAATAACCGGCAGCAAGATAAGTTGAAGGAAGCTCCGGAAGAAGGTGGAACAACGTCGTCTATGTTCTTCGGACACCAGCAGAATAAACCGCACTATCGGGATAAGATCCTCAAAGGTCAGGAAAAGCATCAGCGGAAGCTTATGCCTAAGCAGCAGACACTCACGGAGCTTCAGGATAAAAAAATGCTATACCAGCGGCAGACCGCCATTGCAACTGCCATATTCGCGGAGATCGACAGGCTGCTCGACCCGACAAGCGCATTCACGGCGGGAGAGATCTCTGCGATGATCGAAAAATACATGGTGCATGTCAATACCTTGTCAGGTTTGGTGGCAGGACAATTGGCAGACATCGACTCGGAACCACCGGTGGACTATGATGCCGAAGGGGGTTGATCTGTGAACGGCACGCTTTGTTGCCATTAAAAAATATCTGAATGGTCATGCTTGATGTGTCTGAGTGGATCATGGTCATCCTTGCGGCTTTCATCATCGGTCTCGGAAAGGCCGGCGTCAAAGGGCTCGACATGTTCACCGTTACGCTCATGGCGATCGCCTTCGGCGGGAAGTCTTCCACGGGCATCGTCCTGCCATTACTCTGCCTGGCCGATATCGCGGCGGTTTCTTACTACAACCGGCATGCCCAGTGGAAATACTTCCGCAAGCTTGTCCCCTGGATGGTCGTGGGTATCCTATTCGGCGTATTCATCGGCAAGGATATGGATGAGGCGATATTCCGAAAGGTCATGGCCGTCATCGTACTGTTGACGATCCTGATCGTACTGGTCATGGAGTACCGGCCATCGAAGAAGGTTCCGGAAGGTTCCTTTTTTGTTGTCGCCACAGGCATTTCAGCGGGGTTTACGACGATGATCGGGAATTTAGCTGGTGCCTTTGCCAATCTATACTTTCTGGGCATGCAGGTGCCTAAGAATGCGTTTATAGGCACTTCGGCATGGATATTCCTCTGTATGAACCTCTTCAAGCTTCCTTTTCAGCTGTTTTACTGGGAGAACATCAACATGGCCACGTTGAAGATCGATGCCTGGTTGATTCCTGCAGTCGCCATTGGGTTCGTCATCGGGATCAGGATCGTAAAGCGGGTGGAAGATGGCCAGTACCGAAAACTCGTCATTCTGCTGACCCTGGCAGGATCCTTGATGATGCTCTTGAAACGCTGATCTGTTCTTTCCACCTGACCACGCAATCCCTCCACAT
>CAJBPC010000337.1 GCA_903957405.1 uncultured bacterium
CTGCTGTTCAAATATTTTGAGCAGCCGATGTTGAAACTCAGGGAAAAAGATTTTTCCTTCCGTAAAAAAACTGTACCGCAACCCTCGAGTCAAGGATGACGTCAAATCAGATCAAATGTCTTGCAACACCGTGCGCTTTGCACTCACGGTGAGTGAATAAAGGCATCCGCATTTCAGGGCAACATTATCCTTCCCGTGACTCACGGGAAAACCATGACACACAGGATAAGTGTATTCCTGCACGAGGCGGCTGATGATGTCATCGGCTTCCATGCCAAATGGCCTGTCCGTATCCATGCAGTCGGTGAATCCGCCGATGATCAATCCCGCCAGTCCTTCCAGCTTTCCACTTCTCTTCAGCTGATGAAACATCCTGTCGATATTGTAAAGCTGCTCACCGACATCCTCCACGAATAGGATCTTCCCTTTGGTATCGATATCCGATGGCGTTCCGATGACATGTGTCAACAACGCAAGGTTGCCTCCGACAAGGATCCCCTCCGCTTTTCCTGACCGGTCATGGGGGTGTGGTGCTGCAAGATAACGGGACTTCCTACCGGTCAGCACACGGTGCAGGGACTGCACATATTCTTCCTTCCAGCCTCCCTTATTGAAAGCTCCCGCCATCGGTCCGTGCACAGTGGCCACACCATAACGGGCATGGATATGCGCATGCAGGACGGTGACGTCGCTGAAGCCTATCACCCATTTGGGATGACTCCGGAATCCGCTGAAATCGATCCTGTCGATGATTCGCCCGACACCATAACCGCCCCTCGCACAGAGCACTGCCTTCACACCGGGGTCGTCAAGCATTTGCTGCAGGTCGGCACACCGCTCTTCATCCGTACCGGAAAAATAATTATCCCCGGCCCCGAGCGTCAAACCCTCCTTCACGCGAAATCCCCATTCCTCCCTAAGCACACGGATACAGGTGCGCATGCGGGACTTCAGCATATGTCCTGCCGGACATACGATCCCGATGGTATCGCCTTTCTTCAGGTATGGGGGGATGATGGTTTCTTTGTTCGGCATGGATGGGCGTTTGTATGGAGCAAAATTAACCCCTTACCCGTTTTGAGGGATGATTTGTTGGGAGATCGCACCGGATCCAAAAATAAATATTAACCCTCCCATACCACCTGCATCATCATGCCGGTTTTTCCTCCAGCCGCACGACATCTTCTGCGACCACAAGCCTGTGCACGAAACCGCACTTCAAAGCATAGTTGTTTTTCTGATGGCCTACCGGAAAATTGAAACAAACCGGATAGCCGAAGCCGGCGACCTTTTCCATCACCATATCTTCCAAACTGCGACCGAACTCCTCCCCCGGATCATCCGCCTTGATGCGATTGAACCCGCCGACCACAAGACCCCTGAGCTGGTCGAGTTTCCCGGACCGCATCAGGTTCGTGAGCATCCTGTCAAGGCTATAGGGATATTCACCAACCTCCTCCAGAAACAGGATCCGGTTTTGTGTCCGGATCTCAGAGGCGGTGCCCATGCAGTTCTGTATCACGGCCAGATTGCCTCCGACAAGGATCCCCTCCCCGACGCCCACACGGTTTCGGGAATGCGGCATCGCGCTGTAAGTCATGTGCCTGCCGGTGATCGCATCCCTGATGGAAAGTATCGTTTCCTGTACGATCGGATCGGTTTTTTCCCACTGCTCGGGAAAGCTGTTGCACATCTTCGAATGGATGGATGCGACCGGTTCATCACCTGAGATATGCAGATGCAACGCTGTGATATCACTGAATCCGATGATCCATTTCGGTTTCAGCCTGAGCCTGTCGAAGTTGATGCGGTCCAATATGCGGGTTATGCCATACCCGCCGCGGGCGCAGAGGATCGCATGCACGTGGGGGTCATCCAGGAGGATCTGAAGATCCATCGCACGCTCCGCATCCGTACCGCCGAAGCTGCAATCACGCTTACCAACGGTGTCGCCTACCCGAACATTGAAGCCCCATTGCCGCAGCAGAGCGACCGCCGGGCGGATCTCGTCCAGGCTAATGTAACCGGCAGGGGAAGTGATGGCGATGGTGTCCCCCGCTTTCAGATATCTCGGCTGGATGACGGCAGCTTCCGGTGTCGTGGCAAGGGCGGAAATTCCGGGTGCCAGCACACCGCCGGCCAGCATCGCTGCTCCGGAGATGAATGCGCTTCTTTTCATACCTGCAATATACAGGTCATTTATCCTTGCCGCCGAACTTGAAGGTGTAACTCAGCAGCAGCTGAAGGCCGGAGGAAGTGATCTTACCGGTCTTCCGATCTCCCTGGAATAGATTATCCTCGGTGGGGTCCGCAAAGCTGAATGGCTGTGGATAATCATCGCGCCCCCCGGTATTGTACCGAAGCCCGACCACCCATTCGCTCGAACCGAAATCACGTTGTGTACCGAGTGTCAAATGATAGTTATTCCAGTTTTTCTTGGGCATGCTGAAACCATCGATCGACCTATCGCCCTCGAAACTGTGGTTGTCGTTCCTGACAGAGAACAAAAGATGATAGTCAGGCCTAACGATCCAATCGGCGGCGATGGAAGCATTCAGGACAGCGCGCTTCCGGTCCCATACCCGCAAGACATTATCAGTATACAAGACATTATCCGATGTGGCAGGCTGCAGGAAAGGTGCTTCCCCAGGCGTCATGACGGTGTACTCCTTCACCGATGCGTACCACGAAAGGCCACCATAGACAATGGCATTACCGAACCTGCGCGAGGCGCCAAGCTGCATGCTCAGGGGATTTTTGTACGTCACCTTGAGCTTCTCGAAACGACCGTTGGCCATATAACTGTTCCGCGGACCGCTGGCGGCATTCGGCAGCCGTACATTGATCAGGCTGAGGTCGGCCATCATCTCCCCGCTTCCCATGATGCCCAGGTTCGGCATGGTGAGGACCACACCAAGATTCCACTCGCCCGCCTTGGCGGTGAGGCCCAGCTTGGTATAAGTCATGATCCTGTAATAGCGCGCATCGATGTCGTAACTCGTTCCGATCCAGCTCACACTTGCACCCGCATTCCTTTCAGGCAACACGTTGGCCGTGAAATTATCGCGGTACTGCTGCGAACGATAGAGAAATGTTTGTGAGACTCCGAGCGAGACATGCTTGCCGATCCTCCAACCGGCACCAATGACCGTTGACACTTCGTCAAGTTTAGTATTCAGATAGTATTGTGCGAGATAGTTTTCACTTCCCGGACTTTCCGTGTTGTTGATGATGTCCGTCTTCAACTCCGCACGATTGGCGAAGTCGAGATTGTCGGTGTTGCTGTGGTAGAGCGCATAGCCCAGCACAATACTTCTGCCCAGGTTCTTCGGCTTGATGACACCGGATGCCATCGATGGAAGGATGTTTATATTGCTGTTCTTCACGGTGAAACCCTTGCCCAATCCATCCTTGAACTGAATATTATTGAAGCCGACGGCATTGGTGTTGAAGTTGAAGCTGGAAGTCGTCGCGGCGGAAAGTGTCGCGGGATTGAGGATCACCGCCGACTGGTCTTCAAAGCCCGACAAGCCGGCATTGTACAAGACCGAGTTGCGGGATCCGAACTGCATCGAGGAATAATGATTGTCCTGTGCAATGGCGATCGCATGCAGCAGCAAAAACATGATCACAGCGGTAAAGGCATGGCGAAATCGTAGCATCTTGTTGGATTGTGGATTTGCAATCGACAAAAGTACATTGGCTGCGAAGGCCATGATGTAAAGACATCAACATGTTCCAAACGTGTAAATCGGCAACGCCCCTTTTTGGCTTATGGGCATTAAAAGGTACTTTTGCAGGCGCTCATCCGCGCTTTCCACCGCCATTCAAGACGATACATACATGGAACATACATACAATAGGATCCTCGTTACCGCAGCACTGCCCTACGCCAATGGACCCGTGCACATAGGGCATCTCGCCGGCTGCTATCTTCCGGCGGACATCTTCGTTCGCTTTCAGCGGTCAAAGAAAAAAGATATCAAGTTCGTATGCGGGAGTGATGAACATGGCGTGCCCATCACCATCCGTGCGATGAAAGAAGGCGTCAGTCCGCAGCAAGTCGTGGACAAATACCACACGCTGATCAAAGACAGCTTCCAACGCATGGGCATCTCCTTCGATATCTACTCGCGCACGTCCAACCCTGTGCATCACGAGACCTCTGCCGGCATCTTCAAGAAAATCTACGACCTGGGTTTATTCGAAGAGAAAGAAACAGAACAGTTCTTCGATGAAACGGCCAACGTCTTCCTCGCCGACCGATACATCACGGGCACCTGCCCCGTCTGTTCGAACCCCGGCGCCTATGGAGACCAATGCGAAAAATGCGGCAGCACCCTGTCTCCCGAACAACTCATCGATCCTCGCTCGACGCTGAGTGATGCAGTCCCGGTGAAACGAAAGACGAAGCACTGGTACTTTCCGCTGCAGGACTACGAAGCCTGGCTGAAACAATGGATACTGGAAGATCACAAAGAATGGAAAAACAACGTGTACGGACAATGTAAAAGCTGGCTCGACAGTGGGTTGCAGAGTCGTGCGATGACCCGCGACAGCCAGTGGGGCGTCAAAGTACCCTTGCCTGACAGTGAAGGCAAAGTGCTGTACGTATGGTTCGACGCACCGATAGGATACATCAGCGCTACGAAGGAACTCACAGCAAACTGGGCGGACTACTGGTGCAAGGACGATACCCGGCTTGTACATTTCATCGGAAAGGACAATATCGTCTTCCACTGCATCATCTTCCCTTCGATGCTGAAGGCTCACGGCGGCTTTGTGCTGCCGGACAATGTGCCTGCCAATGAATTCCTCAATATCGAAGGAGAGAAAGTATCCACTTCCCGCAACTGGGCCGTTTGGGTGCATGAATACCTGAACGACTTCCCGGGATGTGAAGACGTGCTGCGATATGTGCTCTGCGCCAATGCACCGGAGACGAAAGACAATGACTTCACCTGGAAGGATTTCCAGGACCGGAACAACAGTGAGCTGGTGGCCGTCTTCGGCAATTTCGTGAACCGTGCCTTTGTGCTGATGCACAAACTATGCGGAGGAAAGGTCCCGAAACTGCATGAAGACATCCTGGAACAAAAGGATACCGTCATCCTTCAAGAGTTCAAACTCACTGCCACGAAAATGGAAGATGCTATTGAGCATTACAGATTCCGGGAAGCCCTTTTTGAAGTGATCGACCTCGCGCGAAAAGGGAATAAATACATGCAGGAGAAGGAGCCATGGATCATTGCCCGGACATTGTCGGAACACCCTGAAAATCAAAAGGCAATAGACAACTGCATGCACATATGCCTGCAGCTTTGCGCCAATATGGCCGTCATGATCAATCCTTTCCTTCCGGATACGGCAAGGAAATTGCTATACATGATGAAGGTCGTCGACAAAATGCTCGACTGGGAGAATGCCGGAAAGACGAAACTCTTAAGTGTAGGCTATAGCCTCCGCGAGCCACAGTTGCTCTTCAGAAAAATCGAGGATGGTGAGATCGAAGCACAGGTGATGAAGCTCAGGGCCGGCAGCATATTGCCTGCCGCAAAAACCGAAGTCGAAGCGGCGGTGCCGGAAGAGCCTGCAAAAAAGGAACTGCCAGGGAAGCCGGAGATCGTGTTCGATGATTTCGCAAAGATCGATCTGAAAGTGGGCACGATCAAAAGCGCAGAAAAAGTCGCGAAGGCCGACAAGCTCCTGCGCCTCGAAGTTGACCTTGGCTTCGAGACCCGAACCATCGTTTCAGGCATCGCCCTGCACTTTCAACCCGAAGAGATCATCGGACGGCAAGTCGTGGTGGTGGTGAACCTTGCACCCCGGAAAATGAAAGGTGTAGAAAGCAGGGGCATGATCCTCATGGCGGAAGATGCCATGGGGAAACTCCGGTTCGTATCCCCCTCAGAAGCCGTGGAGCCGGGCGCCTCCGTCAGTTGACAAGAACAAATCGCCGTTCGTCACCGACACTTGACATACTGGCCTCTACACTGGAGCGTGGTGTATTTTTGCATGGTGCTTCCACCATACAACGGTCACTCGCGGGTATTGACATGCCTATACCGAATGACAACAGCACAATGCCTTCGAACAATGAATATTTCTCAACCGTAGCTAATACTATTTTTTGAAACGCCTGCTGAAGATATCAGCCATCATCCTTCTGATCCTGTCGATGACAGCGGCATCTGCGTATGTGTGGTTCATCAACCACGCAGAGGACCTGGTACAGCAATTCATCTACAACGAATCCAACGGCACCGTTGACATCAAGATCGGGAAAGTCCGATACAACCATAAACGCCAGTTACTGACACTGACAAAAACACGCTTCCTTACACCCGGCAATGAAAACACCCAGTATGAGATCTCCGCCGAAAAGTTCATCCTGAAGGTCGGCACCCTTCGCAGCATCCTGAACGGCGGGAAGTTGCAGGTAGACTCCATCCTCTGCGATTCGCCCGAAGTGGAAGTCATAAAACTCAGACCGGAACCATACAGGGATTTCTCCATCCCCGCGGAGATGTCGAAAGTCTATAATATCCTGGGACGCTCCTTAAGAAATCTCACCATCCGGCAGTTCCGCATCATAAACGGCGTGTTCTCCATTCGAAGGCAATACCAGCCGGCCTCCAAACCGGTCCGCATAGACCGCATCAACATGTTGGTGGACGAGATCCATGCAGATCGTCAAATGGATGACACTGCCAGATTCCTGTTCACCGACAGGATCATCCTGGAATCCACAAACCAGGACATCTTGCTGGCAGACGGCTACCACGGACTGCGATTCAAAAAATTCTCCCTCAATACCAAAAGTCGGATCATCCAACTCGACTCATGCCAGGTTTTCGGCAACAAAAGGGATACGGCCTATGGCGATTTTCAGATATTCTTTGAGAGGCTCCGCCTGACAAATACCGACCTCAACCAACTGGCCCAAAACGATATCATCCAAACCGACAGCGTACTGTGCACAAGGCCGGACATCCGCTTTCGTTTCGAACTCAAAGACGATCCCGGCAGCCGACAGTATGCAAAAAATCATTTCAACAAAGACTCCATAGAACGGGCCTTCAAAGAACTCCTCGGAAATCTGCAACTGGCATACATCGGCGTAGAGGAAGCTGGCATCGACATCACGGCCATGCGACAAGGTGAAGTGAGCCGATATACTTCTGAGCGGAGCAACTTCACCATACATGACGTACGCATCGTCCATTCGCCTAAGGTACCCATCCGGATCGGCAGGTTCGACTTCGAGATCATGGACTATCTCGGATATTCGACCGATAGCCTTTACGCCATACGTTTCGACAGCATCCAGCTGATGGATGACAAACTATCC
>CAJBPC010000338.1 GCA_903957405.1 uncultured bacterium
GATCAAATGGTATTTCTGGGCGACACATTCCCGACTGTCTGAAATGATCAAAGCGGCATGGACAATTAAGAATCATTGGCAGGGTGTCCTTAATTGGGCCTATCAGCAAATTAGTAACGGACTTTTCGAAGGCTTCAATTCCAAATTTCAAGCAGCTAAATCCAAAGCCCTAAGATATAGAACAATAGATACCATCAGAGCCATCATATACCTGCTTACAGGAAAAATCGACTTTTCAAAGATCAATCGGAACTGCACTACCCACGTGAATGAACAAAGAGCCTATTAAATGTTTGATCTAGGGAAATAAATTATATCTAAGGATACACCAAATCGCTTTCACACCATCTTTCCAGTTGATTTTTTTACCCTCAGCATAAGTCCTTCCATAATAGGAAATACCCACCTCATACAACCTTATATTAGGAAACTTCGCGAGTTTGGCTGTGACTTCAGGCTCAAATCCAAATCTTTTTTCCCGAAGTACTATGGATTTTAAAATGTCTGCCCTAAACAATTTGTAGCATGTTTCCATATCGGTCAGATTGAAGTTGCTGAACATGTTTGACAATGATGTCAAAAATTTATTTCCGATGGTATGCCAAAAGAAGAGAATCCTGTGGGGCTTTCCCCCCATGAACCTGCTTCCATAAACGACATCAGCAAATCCTTCCAAGATGGGTTTGATCAATACATTAAATTCACGAGGGTCATATTCGAGGTCGGCGTCTTGGATGATGATAAAATCTCCCGTCGCATGAGAAATCCCTGTATGAATGGCAGCCCCTTTACCCTGGTTAACTGAATGGCTGAATATTTTTATGTCGAATCTGGGATTTTCCTTTACATAGCTTTCTAAAACATCTCCAGACATATCCCTTGAGCAATCATTCACTGCAATCAATTCCCTCTGTATACCACTGATGAGTTCAACACTAACGAGTTTGTCTAAAATCTGCCGTATAGTTTTGGCTTCATTGTATATCGGAACAATGATGCTTAATTTCTTCATTTTAAAAACCGTAATTAAAAAAGTGATAAAATATGGTAATTACAATGGTTGAATTAGTGATATCGAGACTAAAAACAGAATTCAAATGATATTACGATTCCTTAAGTTATTCACATGAAATGGCTTTCATGTGGACAAAAACAATAATTATTCTAGAACATGCTTAACCCATGGAGTTAAGATCGATGCAACAAAATACTCTATTTGGCGAATGAAATCCAAGCTTTCGGACAAGTTTTTTTTATATTCTTCCACTAATGTGCTGATCTCTTGTTTACTAAAATGTTGTCATATTTTTTTACCATGAGGTTTCTTAAGGCCTGTTCACTGTACCAGATCCCAAAATTGCTGTACAATAATTGCAAAGAATTTAAGTCAGTATTTTTATGAACCATGTCAACAAACAGCTTGGGCTTCGGTGTTTTGGAGATGCTTGCCACCTTCAATGATACTTACTAGTTTGGCTGACCCAAACCTTGCAAAAGTACTTTCTGTCAAATTCTGTTTTTTGTCGATGGCGATATCTGTGTAACACAGTCTACGACGACAAACTGCGCAGCGATCCCATATAAAGGGACCCTAAACTTGATGCTGCGAACGATGGGAAGTCGTCTCGCATATCGAGGAACCCCGGATCGAGCAGTCCGATTGCTAAGGCGATAAAAAAGTTCCCGCAACTTGAATAAGCAGGATGTATCTAAAAAAACATGAAAGTCTGCAGGCTGATGGACAAACACACAATTCCCTTATGCGACAAAATAGGAGAGGGAAAGGCCTCCGCAAATTCGTGAGGCATCATAAGCTCGAAAATAACCTATGACTTAAACATATGTGTATGGATATCAACAACATACATATCCTCGGTATCAAACGGAATACTTTATGGCTGACGGTCATCGACGTGTAGCATCTCTAGGCTCTGACATGCATGCTGAAATTCAATATCTGAATGGAGGATCTCATAATGCTATCGTCGACAATTTTAGTGTGTCGTTTCGCCCGATGCACCATCCGAAATGACAATGAATCACAATTCGTTGCCAAGCTGGTTCTCTAAGTCTTGAAAGAAAATGTGCGCACACAATAATTCACCCATGTGACGACACTAAAGGAGCACTCATACATCGAGGACTTCCACAGTTTTGAACAAAGGAAGAGGTGATCAGATTCAATTTCGAATCGTTCCATCCTGCGAAAATGGCTTTCTACCGGCATTGCGAATGGTACAGCAAAAAAACGAAAACATCCTTCACTTTGTATAATGTCAACAGAAATGTTGTTGTAAAAAGGAATTTTACGATACCCATCCCCATCAAATAAAACACCAAAATGTCTCAACCCTCTATCCGAAATTGTCCAAGACATTGTGGGTCGACATACTCATACAGCTATTTCCCAAACTTCAACAAGACTCAATGAGCTGACTTGAAAAATCATATTCCTATTACATGATACTCGTACTATGGAGTATACCTCCTGTTAGAAGGATTGAATGGAGAAGCCAAACGAATGAAAAAAATCAGCGGATTCTCCATGCAACTTATTGTATTGATCAAATAAGAAAAAAATGAGTGCGTACATTGAGATGGGATAGAATGATCACAGAGACACTTCGCAACTGGGATCTGTACATTTGTCGCTTAAAATAAGGTGACGTGGTAAATGATCACTAAATGCACGATCATGGAAGACCACGGCTTGTCATTTCTAAAAATATTTATTCCATAACACCCTCTGTTGCTGCTCCTATCTACCTGTAAATGAATATAAATTTTATTCACCTGTAAATTGTAGAGTCCTGAGTCCTTTAAATTAATAAAATCATGATGTAAAATACTAAAAAAATTAGAAGGCGTTGATGAACAGTTCGTATCATATCACCTTCTAACATGAATCCTCTCTGAGATGCATAACCCATGTGAAAAACAAAAAATTTACACTTACATTTAAAAATACAGTGAATCAAAATATAGCAGATTCCGATACATACTTTTTCAAAAAACATCAAGGCATCATGTCATCTCATAAAAATTCACTATCTACCAGAAAAGATATAGTTTTTTGGGGTTCGATCAAAGACGTCCTCTTCATATCTTGTGCATATATGACTAACCATCTAAACGGATTCGCCATTCGCAGAAAACAGCTCATGCCACTGCTATTATTGCTGCAATTCGCCCCGCCCCTCATGGCCGTGTCCCAACTCTTTCATCCCTCCCGGATCCAAATGCGCTGGAAAGGCGCTGACGGAAAACCATATCTGTATTTTGACGCGGTCAGGAACGCACATCCTGACATCCGCTTCGCGATGAATGCCGGAATGTTCACAAAAGCATATGGCCCGGTAGGCCTCTATATCGAAAATGGAAAGGAACTTCGGCCCGTAAAGATCTCCCGAAATCAGAAAGTAAACTTCGGCATTCAACCACAGGGGGTCTTCTTCATCCAAAACGGACAGGCAGCTGTCGCATCCATCCCATGCAAAACCACGGGAATGACTTATGCGACACAGTCTGCTCCCATGCTGGTCATCAATGGAAAAATCAACCGCAATCTTCCACAAGGAAACCTCATCGTGAGAAATGGCGTCGGCGTCAGAAAAGACGGGAAGGTGTTCTTCGCCGTCAAATGGATGAGGTTCCGGGAGTTCGCAAAATTTTTCATCGACAACCAATGTGTAAACGCACTCTATCTCGATGGAGGCGTCTCGGAAAAATGGGAGAAGGGTGATCTTTTCGCTACGAACGGCGGACCTTTCGGACCGATGATCGTCGCATTTTGAATGTATATTTGATGACATACCCACCCGCCATGCAGATGCCGATGCCCCAAAGTAAATCACAAAATATAAGGTTGGTCTTTACCGGGATATGCCGACCGAGACAACGACAACCCGGCCAAATAAACACATTGCCTTGACAAGCACCACACCCATACGACTCTCCGACCTTGCCGGCGCCATCCGGAATTCCATTGCCGATAACTTCGGCAATCGGATCTTCTGGGTGCTCGCAGATGTGGCAAACTACAAATGCTACCAACAAAAAAATCATCACTATTTCGACCTGGTGGAAAAAGGCCCGAAAGGCATCACCACAAAACTCAACGCCGTAGCTTGGTGGGAAGGTGATAAAAGAATTCGCGCCTTCGAAAAACAAACTGGACAGAAATTCGGAAACGATATCCACGTCCTGGCATCTGTCAGTGTCGAGTACCATGTCGTTTACGGCCTCAAACTCACCCTCCTCGATATCGATTCGAGATTCACACTCGGTCAACTGGAAGAACAACGCCAGGCAACACTCGACCGGCTCCTGAATGAATACCCCGATATGGTCTGGAAGGTCGGAGACAGATACGTCACGGCAAATATGGAGCTGGCTTTCCGAAAAGTCATTCAGCGGATCGCCGTCATCGCATCGGAATCATCCGCGGGCTTCGAAGATTTCATGCACAGCTTCGAGACAAAAGGCAAGGGATACCAGTTTCATTTCGATAACTATTTCACAAGGGTTCAGGGACAGGACAACGCGGATGACCTCGTCGCCCGATTGCATGAGATAAATGAATCGAAAAACGAATATGATGCCGTCGTCATCATCAGGGGCGGAGGGGCCCAGACAGACCTACTCATCTTCGATGACTATGCCATCGCCCTTGCCGTGGCAGGCCTGCATGTACCCGTCATCACCGGTATCGGACACCTGCGCAACGAGACGATCACGGACATGATGGCGCACACCGTCACCAAAACCCCGACCGAGTGCGCGGAGTTCATCATTTCCCATAACCGTAGCTTCGAAGACGAGATCCTCCAATTCCAAAAGCACATTCTTCTCCGCGTACAACAGACGCTTGCCGTGAAGAACCGCGAGATCCGACAACTCGATCAACGCATCATACAATCCGCAAGGACATGCATCAACATCGGTAAGCAAAAACTCTCCGAAACCAACCAACGCGTCACCCACAACACAAGAAGACACCTGTTCGCACAACAACGTGAGTTGATGAAAATCGCCACCGGGATATCGATGAGGCCGCAATCAATGATCGAAAAAGGATACATATCCATGAGCCAGGCAGTGAACATGTTGACGACACATGTGGCGCATGTCATCCAAAACCGGCATGCCCGGCTGGAACACCTGACAAGCCTGCTGAAGATGTCGTCGCCGGAGGAAATCCTGAAGCGCGGATTCGCGATCGTGAAAGTAAATGACAGGATCATAACCGACCCTGCGGAGCTGGGCCCAGGCGATCAGATGCAGGTTATCCTCAAAAAAACAGAGATAGAAACAACCATCATCTCAAAAAATGAATACAATGGAAAAGACTTTACATTATGAATCGGCATATGCCGAACTCGCAGGGATCGCAAAAGAAATCGAAGCGGGCAGCGTGTCCCTGGATGTACTTGCCGACAAGGTCAGGCGCGCATCGGAACTGATCGTTTTCTGTCAGTCAAAACTCAGGGACACGGAAACCGAAGTCAACAAGATCATCGAAAGCCTTCAGCCGGGAGAAGGATCCTGACATGCACCCGCAACGGCTCCCCCGGTCAAATGCCGAACCGCCGTCCGCTCATATCCACTCCGCTGCCGAACAACATATCCGCGATCAGTCCATAATCTGTCCCCTGCTTGTTTTGATCCTTCAGCAAAGGCAGTACTTCGAGTGCCCGATACCGTAAGTAGTGGGCGATGTCCTCATGGCTGTAGATCATACCGGGATGCCTTTCCTGCACAACTCCTGCCAGTCGATCATCCTCCAGCTGTATGAACAACCCCATGCGGATGCCCGCACTAGAAGATCGTCCCATATTGGTGAAACCGACCTCATATGTACTCTCCCCTTCATAGGTGTTCACATAACGGCAGTCTCTGCCGTTCGACTCTCCCACCAAAAGCGGAAGCATGCTCTCTACAATGTTCATCAGGCTCATGACGATTTGATTGATGGTGATGTTGATGCGTTTCTCATACAAAGATGAGCACCGGCATTACCGCCTATTTACAGAGAGAAAAACAAATCCGCTTTTTTTCTCCAGCCTTCATGTCTGTTTATAGTGACAGACCATGCCTTCCAGGGCCTCGCGGATCGTGTCGATGAGGGCATCGGGCCCCAAGACCTTCACATCGCTGCCGTAACTGAGGATCGTCATGACAAGCTCCTTCGTGAGGTATACGTCCAGACCGATCTCAGCGCCCTTCTCATCGGATGCGATAAGCTTCTGCGATGGATGCATCGGCTGAGAGAGGATATACGGCAACTGTGCCTTTGCGAACCAAAGACGCACTTTTTCCGGTGTCGCATCCCGCAAATGGGTGATGCCAAAAGCATGTCGGAAATAACTGTCGGGATCGAAACCCGCATCCATGACAAACGTACCCTTCGAGGTCTCCACCGAATGGATCCTGTCCAAGGCAAGCACAATGGTGAAGCCGGACCGCTGGGAATATCCCACAGCATACCAGCGGCCATGGTATTGCCGGATAAGGTAAGGAGAGAACGGGTGCTTCCTGAGTTCCGCTTCAAAACCCTTATACGACACCGTTAGGAGTTGCTGATCGACGATCGCCTTCAGCAATGGCTCAATCCATGCATTCGACTCCATCGCAAGGGGCTCTTCAACCTGTATGTAAGTGCGGTCATGCCCTCCGGTGATCTCATTGATCCGATAACCCTGGATGATCTTCTGGATGGCACTTTCAAAATGAAGAAAAAGTCCTGACCCCTTGATCTGCCGCAACACGGCGATGGACTGGTCCAAAGCATGTATCTCGTCCTCCCGAAGCGGAAAACCCCTGATGGAGAAATCCGGCTCCGTGTAGCAATAACCTCCCTTTGCCCTGTCATACCGTATCGGAGCCTGATAGCTCTGTTTCATCTCTCCGATATCCTTATTGATCATCGATTCGGAGATGCTAACACCCAACTCGAACTGTATCTTCTCCCGGATCTGGTCGAGCGTGGGATAACGACGCATGGAGTTCGTCAGGCAGCGATCAATGATATGATAGCGGGCGACAGCACTCTTGTTGATGGGCATATGACCGGGTTTGCGTAAAGATAACCCATCGACCCCTGAATCTGCCCAAGCGGCTTACCCGGCAAACCGCCTGACGGCTTTCGCAGACGCATCTTCGATATCGCCCTGATGTATTGTTCACACTGACCCTTATCCAGGATGCCCTTCACATTCATATCCATTTCCCGCACGATCCTGTCCAACGCCTCCCTTTACCCGCATCAGGTACTCCCTGTGGACGGAGTTGCTCCTGCTTCACAAAAAAAATTGAAGACCGTGCGGATCTTTGCCTCCTGCACAGCACTGTGTCCGGTCTCCTTGCAGAGCATATCGATAGTACGGACCATTCGTTCCTACTTGTTCGGCGGACCGGAAGTCTTCTGTGAGTATCCCACAACCGCGGACTTCAGAAAAATGGAAATGACTAATGCTATTTTTATACTTGTTTTGTAAGTATACCCCGGCTTACGATCACCTGGCCGGTGGCGGGGGCAATCGACCCTCATTTGGGATGCCCGGAGGTGGATAGCCATGACGCCCTTCCTGCCCACCGCCATGTGGCCGCGGATGCCCAAAGCCCTGGCCTCTCCCGCCCTCCGTTATCATCATGGCGACATCCCGCAGGATGCGATCGAATCGCGGCTGCTGCTCCCGGCTGCAAATGGCCCGCACCTGCCTGAAATGTGCCATATTGTGCAGATCCAACGCTTCCGTAAGCTGCGCAACGGATTGCGCTGCCGCAAGGATCAGACTGTCACCCGAGAGCTCCCGGCTTAAAAGACCATACATGGCTTCCTTAGACCTGCGGATCTCATGGCGAAGACTGTCGGCACGCCTCGCATGCGCTTCCGCCAATACCAAAAATTCCCGCGACTGCACATCGTCGAACCCCAACTCACGGATGAGGAATTCCCTCGCCGGCAGATCTTGCCTGCGCGGAGGCTTCTGCCTCCCAAGCCAAAACAATATGAGTGTAGCGATGTTCGCAACGAGCAACAAACCGAATAAACCAAAAAAAAGACTGCGCTTTGTCAGGTTGTTCATGATCGATGACTTAATAGATTGTTGTAACCGGCTGCTCATAGGACATGGCAAAATCATGCAGCGTAGGTGACTGCGTGGAGGCATCCTCACGCGTTCCCAGCTTCAGTAAAAACAGGTTCAACACAAAAAGGATGGCCAGCGAACCCAAGACCCATCGGGCCGCCGGTGCAAACAACCACTCCGACCCGAATTGCTGACGATCCATCCGCGCCTTTAACCGGGTGTAAAAAAAAGCATCCGTTTCATATTGGAAGATGGCCGGAAGGATGCTGAGATGTTCCTCCAGTATGTCAGGATCCGATCCTTCCCCCATTTCTGATGTTTTCATACACTGATTTTTTATCAAATATATTTCGTCCCTGCAAAGACTCGCCTCCCTGCACAGTTGACGACAAAACCGCCGTCGCAACAAGTCCCGCTTCAATGATCCCGGTATCTCCCCAGGTGTTTCCTAAGGTTCGCCTTGGCCCTGCTCACCAGCGATTCCACCGCCTTCACCCCTGATAGCATGATGCCGCACACCTCTTCATATGTCATTCCCTGCACAACGATCAGTGTGAATGCGATCCGCTGCTTCTCCGGCAAGGATGCGATCGCGCCGAACAATGCACGCGCCCTTTCCCGATTCTCGGTCCGGATCGCGGGGTCAACCCATGATGCGCGCATGCTGTCGCGTTCATCAGGCATCCACCATGGCATCACAGATTGCAAACGCTGCCTGGCCTTCTTTCTTCGGATCTTTTCCAATGCCTTATGCACTGCAATCCTGAATATCCACGAGGAAAGCTTCGAGTCCTCCCTGAAGGAAGCAATCGACCCGTGCACCCGTATGAAGGTCTCCTGCGCCGCATCCTCCGCTTCCGCCGGGTCGCGTACGATATGCAGCACAATACCGTATACGCGATTACGATAGGCTTCCACAAGCCATCGGAAAGCAGCCTCGTCACCCTGCTTCAATCTCGATATCAACTCCTGCTCATTCAATACCTATCCATTTTGATGCACGCACGCATTGTTTCCTTCGCCTGAAAAAAATAAATTTCGCCACGAAGGAAAATCCGCTCTTGCGCATCTATAATGTAAATCCACAGTCATAATCATGAAAATGATCCAAACACTCCTGCTGATACTGATCGCATCACTCTCCTGTAACAAAAAAGATGCAGTGACACCCACCACTCCGGGTGGCAACACCACGGTACCCGATGTGTACTCCAAAATTTATGGTGCCACAAGCATCACCTCCGACGGCACATGGATCACCATCAAGACAAAAGGCCTGCCCGACCACAAAAGCCCTTACTATTCCACAGGCAACATCCTTCATGAAAGTTTCAGCGGCACCACCTTCGGCGGCGTGAACTTTCAGAAAAACCCAAACAACATCCTGGAAAAAAACTACGTCTTCAAGATACCCCTTAATCCGACGGAAGCTTCCGTAAAAAAAGCCACACCGCTCGGGCCAATAGGCGTCTCACTGAACGGTGTACCGCTCTTCAACCAATACGCCGGACCGAACCAACCGCTGACCAATGAAATCGTATCCTTCGACAGATACTGGGGACATCCGGCTCCCGGAGGCATGTACCACTACCATGTAGAACCAATCTACCTCACAAATGAAAAAGTCGGAAAATCAGCACTGCTGGGCTTCCTGCTCGACGGCTTCCCGGTATATGGACCTCAGGAAAACGGCAATCCCGTGGTGGAGTCATCCCTCGATGCATACCACGGACACAAACATGCGACTTCGGATTTCCCCGCAGGCATCTATCACTATCATGTGACGAACATCGATCCATATATCAACGGTGCAGGATTCTTCGGCAGTCCCGGTACCGTCAGCCAATGATCACCGCCTGACCGGAATGAACCCATGACAAAAAACATTCTCCCCTGCATATGCCTCATCATATCATCGTGTACCGCTTGCCGTGAGTCTTCACCCGACAGGGTTGTACAGGCCGAGGACCCGCTTCTCTCCTTCCGGCAAGACACCCTATTCCATAAACAGACACCCTACAGCGGTCAGGTGATCACGCTGTTCCAAAACGGTGACACCGCATGCATATCCAACCGGCGCGAGGGGCTCGAACACGGCCCTTGCCTGAAATGGTACCCCAACGGTCAGCTCGCAGAATCACGCATGTTCGTGAAGGGCGTCAAGACCGGCACCCACCTTGGCTGGTGGGAAGACGCCACACCCCGGTTCGAATTTCATTTCCTCAACGGAGAACATGAAGGTGACGCAAGGGAATGGTATACCAATGGCCGGCCTTACAAATCCTTCCATTACAAAAACGGCTACGAAGACGGAAGCCAGAAGATGTGGTGGGAGAACGGTGTGATCCGTGCCAACTATGCCGTCAGGAACGGAAGACGCTACGGCCTCATCGGCCTGAAACTTTGCAGCAACCCCAAAGACGATCCGGCTCCATGATAAAAATCCGCCTGCTGCTGGCAGCAAGCATCCTGCTGTCCTTTGCATCCTGCAACGACAACCGAACCGCTACCGACACGGCGGCATCACTCCCATTCTTCAACGAACCTGACTGGACACCGGAGTGGATAAGTCCCACCGATCCGGCATTCAAAAATATACACAGGATACCCGCTTTCTCCTTCACCGACCAGAACGGCAAACAGGTAACGCAAAATGATATCTCCGGAAAAATCTGCATCGTCAACTTCTTTTTCATCCGTTGCAGAAATATCTGCCCAAAGATGACAGCCAACATGCACCGGCTACGCGATATCCAACTGCAGGACCCCGACCTGCTATTCATCTCGCATTCCGTCGACCCTGACAACGACAGTGTGCCGGTTCTGCATCAATACGCAGCCGACAACAATATTGATGCCGCCGGATGGCGGCTGCTGACAGGAGACAAAAAAGAAATCTACCGGCTTGCCAGAAAGGAGTATTTCGCAGGGGACTCGGTCGGTTATTACCTCGCAGGCGACGAATTCCTGCATACCGAAAACTTCATCCTCCTAGATCCGGAACGAAGGATCCGCGGAGTCTATAACGGCACACTCCGCACAGAGATCGACCGCATTCGTGAAGATATCCAAATGCTGAAAAAAGAAATCCAGTGAACCATCCGAAGCGTGAATCCTGCTACTCCAACGCCCGGTAACCAAAGACCCTGTCGGCATTCTTCGTCGTTTGTTCCGCTACCTCATCCACACGCATCCCCGTGATCCCCGCCAACCGCTCAGCCACATACTTCAAATACGACGGCTCGTTGCGCTTACCCCTGAAGGGCACAGGCGACAGATAGGGCGCATCGGTCTCCAATACGACATGCTCCAATCCGAGTTCGCGTATCACCGGCTCCAACCCCCCGTTTTTATACGTCACCACACCACCGATCCCCAAAAAAAAGCCAAGCTCAATGATCCGCCTTGCCTGATCGACAGTCCCGGAAAAACAATGAAAAATCCCCCGTAACCTTCCGTCCTGATGCTCACGGACAAGAGATATGGACTCCTCGGTCGATTTCCGAGAGTGGATCACCAGCGGAAGACCGTACTGCTTCGCCCATTCGGTCTGAATGTGAAACGCATCGTATTGTTCCTTCACATATGTGGTGTCCCAGTGAAAGTCAAGCCCCACTTCTCCCACCGCGGCAAACCGACGCTTCTCAAGCCATTCCCCCACGACAGAAAGCGACTCCTTGTAATCCTCCTTGACATAACAGGGATGCAACCCCATCATCGCAAAACAGACGCCGGGGTACGCTTCCTCGATCGCAAGCATGTCAGGGATGGCGGAACAATCAATGCCGGGCATGTAAAAACGCGCCACGCCTTCAGACAATGCCCGGTCGATCACCTGTGCGAAGTCTGTCGTGAACTGATCGAGATAAATATGGGTATGCGTGTCTACAAGTACCATGCGATTTCGGCTTTTTGCAAATGTCCGACATTGCCGCGACAACAATTTCCCGCCGGCTGAAAATGCTCGGGAACCGTCTTTTATGCCATAGGGCAGAAAAATATTTTAGAAACAGTTTTGCACACATCCGGCATCATGGAGACAATCCCGACGGATGATTTTTTTTGCAATGGCATCAGTACCACAGGATAGTAAAAATACGGGGCATAACTTCTGAAAAAAAATCACCCCTCTCATCTTATGAATGTGAAGGCGCCATAAAAAAAATTACAGATTGATGAAGCAAAATTTGTCAGATTGGAATTTTCCTCTATCTTAC
>CAJBPC010000339.1 GCA_903957405.1 uncultured bacterium
CCGGTATTCGATGAGATCACCATCCAGTTGAATCCCGCTTACTACGCCGGAAAATCCTTCAAGATCCGCACCCATGGAAACAAACCGACATCTCCATACATTCAAAAGGCAAAACTCAATGGAAAAGATCTCATGTCTAGCTGGTTCTCCCACGACGTGTTTGCAAAGGGAGGAACGCTTGAGCTATGGCTGGGGTCGGAGCCCAATAAAAAATGGGGCGTCAAGGAGTCCCTATTACCCATACGATGAAAAACATACATGACACGAACGATTTCGTAGTGGGTGTGGATGTAGGCGGTTCGCACATCAGCGCCTGCTGCGTGGACATCCACGCCGGGGAGATCCATCATCATACACTCGTTCATTTGACAGTCGATTCCAAAGGGAAGCCGGAAGACATATTGGACAGATGGGCAGAAGCCATCCTCACTTCGGTTCAGATGACCGGCATGCCCGTCCGATCTGTGGGCATGGCCCTGCCGGGTCCGTTTGACTATGAAAAAGGCATTTCATACATAAGGGGTCTCGGAAAATATGAACAACTGTATGGCTGCCATGTCAAAAACGAATTATCAAAAAGACTTCTCATCCAACCCGAGCATATCAGGATGAAAAACGATGCCACCTGCTTTCTGATGGGCGAAAGGGCTTTCGGCAAAGCAAAGCAGATAGATAATGTTGTGGGGATAACACTTGGTACGGGGTTGGGTTCCTGTTGGTTTCATGATGGACGAATCGAAGACGGAGACCTGTGGTGTTTTCTCTATGAAGGTTCTCACGCGGAAGACCGCGTTTCCACCCGTTGGCTACTGGAACAATATGAAAACGCATGCGGACAACGGGCATTAGATGTAAAAGAGATCGCTGAAAAGGCAAAAACAGACCCCCGGGCGGCAGCCATTTTTCATGCCTATGGGAAATCCCTGGGGGAAGTGATCGGTCTGCGCTATGCCGGTGACTATCCTGAGAAAGTCGTGTTCGGTGGTGGCATCACCAATATCTGGCAGCTGTTCGCACCGTCCATGGCCGCTGCCATAGGTTCATTCGGGACGCAGATCGAACTGGAGGTCTCCGGACTGCTCGAAATTTCCGCCATGGCAGGGGCGGCGATGCTTTGGTCAGAAAGCATAACCACTTAAAATCACGACACATGCGCAAGATCTTACAAGCATCACTGCTGCTCATCTCCGCGACCATTTCCCCATGGGTATCCGCCCAACCGGGCAAGTCACCCAATGTCATCGTCATCCTCGCCGATGATCTGGGATTTGGTGACCTGAGCTGTTACAACCCTGCATCCCGCATACAGACACCCAATATCGATAAGCTGGCAAAGAACGGGGTCAGCTTCCATGATGCCCACACCGCATCATCGGTATGTACGCCTTCCAGGTACGCTTTACTGACAGGGCGCTATCCATGGAGATCCAAACTGATATCCGGCGTACTCTGGGCCTACGACTGGCCCCTCATTGAATCAGGAAGGGAATCCATGGCTTCCTATTTCAGCAAAAAAGGCTACAGAACAGCCTTGACCGGAAAGTGGCATCTCGGATGGCGCTGGCCGGTAAAACCCGGAGAAACCATAGACACGATATCCTTTGGCGGCAGAAAGGAAGAACAGACACTGGACAGGGAATCAAAGATCGATTTTACCAGTCGTGTGCTGGGCGGACCGATGGACTGCGGATTCGATTACACATTTGCAGTAGACATCCCATCACTGCCACCATTCGCCTTCATCGAAAACGGGCATTGGTCCGGGGGGATCCCTTCGATCATGAAACCAGATACCATGTCAGGAGCAAAAGGATTGATGCAGGAGGGATGGCAGTCTTCAGATATGAATGCCAGGGTCATGAACAAGGCATTCCAGTTCATCAAGACTCCGGCCAAGGATCCATTTTTCCTATACCTCCCACTCAACATCCCACATCAGCCAGTGGCTCCCGCAGCGGAATTCAAAGGAAGTTCTGCCGCAGGGGACTATGGGGATTTCGTGATGGAAATGGATGCTTATATCGGAAAACTGATAGCCCTTCTGACGGAGACCGGAGCTTATGAAAACACGATCATCGTTTTCACGAGCGACAATGGATCCGTGAACGATGCCGGTGACAACAAGATAAAAGGACCTGACTGGTCGCAGTTCGGCTCAGGCTTCAGCATGTTCGGCCACCGATCCAATGGACAATGGCGTGGCATGAAGGGAGATATCTGGGAGGGTGGCCATCGGGTTCCCTTGATCATCCACTGGCCGCGCGGTATCCCCGGTGGCAGGATCAGCCAGCAACTGGTCGGGCTTCAAGACCTGTTCAGTACGCTGGCTTCTCTTTCCGAAGGTAAAACGGTGAAGGGCGTCAGCGAAGACGGCGTTGACTTCTCCTCATCACTGACAGGCAACAAAGATCGGAAAGGGCGTGACCATATCATCTTTCATTCCTCACGCGGGGAGCTGGCCGTTCGACAGGGCAGATGGAAATTCATCAACTGCAACTATTCCGGCGGCAATCTCTTCAATCCGTTCATTCCGAACAACCAGACGTTTACCACCAGCGGGCAACTCTACGACATGCAGAAGGACCCTTTCGAACAAAACAATTTATATGACAGCCTGCCATCGGTCGTGGCAAAACTCCGAGTACTGATACGGTGACCGAATCAAGCGGCACGATGCACGTTCGAAAAAAAAGATGATGTATGGAGTACAACAGTGATGACGCGCCACAGTTCAGATGGCAGTGTCGTTTGCCCATGCCGTAGGGTGAATGTCATATTTATTTTCACGTTCCGATACCGAATATTCCGTCTATAGCATTGAATATTTCTACAGGGAAACTGACTAAAATATGCAGATATTTTGAAGAGATCATGACGAAAAATATCGCCCCTAATGTAGTTGAATGCAGATGCAACTCATTGTTTTCGGGAACCACGATACATGACCCATGCACCATAAGCCAATCCTCCTATGACGAGTAAGGAAAGACCTGAATTAACCTTTGCTCCAATAAAATCAGACGTGACGGGGAGGGAGGATTCGAGGAGCAAAACAATGACAAGGATGATCAAAGAGATCAGACCCAACTGGAATTGAGTTATCTTATTATTTTTCATGGTGTTGTATTAGCTTGTATAAATATATGAAATTGTGGGTAATTACCCCAAAAAAGTGAAAGTATGGCTATGATCTAGCTGCATCCAATCTCTTTCC
>CAJBPC010000340.1 GCA_903957405.1 uncultured bacterium
CATGACACGAAGGGCAGGTGCGTCCCTGCTGATGTTCCGAGAACTCGGTAAAATAGAGGCATTGTTCAACGCACATGGCATCGATGTCGTTTTTCAAAAAGGGATACCATTGGGATATGCCCTTTTCGGCGACCTCACCACCCGGCAGACAAGGGATATTGACATGCTCATCCGGAAAGAGGACTTCCCACGGATCAGAAATTTGCTGATGGAAGAAGGATTCCTGGAAGAATATTTTTTCCCGGTTATGCATGCCCGCTATTACATGGGGGTGAACAGGGAGGCTGTTTTTCACAAACCAACGGAGGGCGGACTGCATCTTCATCTGGAAGTGCAATGGGCACCCGTCCTTCCCATCTACGATATCCCCTTCGGCAACGAACTCTTCTTTGGAAGCAGGGAGATGATCTCCATCGCAGGGAAACAATTTCCTTCGCTGACAATGACGTCCCATTTGATGATGCTGTTCCTGCACCACGGCGTGACGGATGTGTGGCGCAGCCTTAAGCATCTGTCAGACGTCGCATTCGTGATCCGGGAGCATGGCGCAAAGATCGATTGGCAGGCCCTGTCTGCTCAGATCGACGCCTGGGGAATCCGCAGGAATGCCGCCGTAGGGTTGGCGTTGTGTCACCGCTTACTGGGCGTGCAAGTGCCGTCTTCGTTGATCGTGGAGCCGGATGGGAAACTACTTTCGGTTGCGATGCGGTCTCTGCTCTCATATCCCTTGCTTCTCAAACGCCAGACAAGCATCCCTTTTGTCGGTCGGCAACTCATGATGTGCGATGATCTTCCGGCAAAATTCAGGCTTCTGCGCGGTTATCTGAAGAAGATCGTTTCACCCAGCCTGTTTGAGCTGGAGCACATACATTTGCCGCCCGCACTCTTCCTGTTGTATTATCCATTGAAATGTTTCCGACCCGTCATTCGGCGGTTCATCCGCAAATGAGATCCATCGATCTACGGGAATGCATAACGGTTTTGTTCCGCTTCACGCGCGAGTGCGTACATTGCAATTCCTTAAACACATCACATGAATAAGAAGATCGCCATCATCGGAGGCGGAAACCTGGGGAAGGCCATTGCGGAAGGATTGGTGAAAAGCGGTTTCACACTGCCCGGCCACATCCTTGTGACACGCAGGAATATCGGAAATATAAGGCACCTGGAGGACATCGGAATCCTGGTCGGTAACGATAACGAAGAGGCCGTTGGCTTTGCAGACCTGGTCATCATGGCGGTCAAACCGTTCCAGATGGCGGAGGTGCTCACGCAGATCCGGTCAACGCTCGATCCCGCACGCCATATACTCTGTTCCGTTGTGACGGGGATTTCACTGTCCGCCATGGGGGATATCGTCGGAAAGGATTTTCCGATGGTACGCGCCATGCCCAATACGGCGATCGCCATTCAGGAAAGCATGACATGCATTTGTCCGAGCCTGCTCAACGAGGAACAGCTGTCATATGTGGAGGACATCTTCAGCCAGTTGGGGCGCGTCGTGCGCATCGACGAGAAGCTCATGGATGCGGCCACCGTACTCGGAGCCTGCGGCATAGCATATGCGCTGCGTTTCATCCGGGCCAACATACAGGGCGGAATAGAAATCGGCTTTGACGCAGCGACCGCCACACTTATCGCGGCACAGACCGTGAAAGGAGCCGCACAATTGCTCATACAGACCGGCCGTCATCCGGAACAGGAGATCGATAAGGTCACCACCCCCAAGGGCTGCACCATTGCGGGACTGAACGAGATGGAGCATCAGGGCTTTAGCTCCTCCCTGATAAAAGGCATTGCAGCCAGCTTTCAAAAACTCAGTCATTAACAAGCAACGCCGAAGGATGTTCATTGGGGATGCCGAATGACCTCATGCCATTTGCCAGTCTCCAATGACCAATTGCAATTTTGTCTTACCTTTGCACGACCGCCGGATTTTTAAACATTGCCGCCAGGTCTCAGCCGTTATTACGGTGATTGAAATGTCAAACACCGTAATGTTTTCAAATAAGGATCAATATCCTGACATATCAAGAATTTAAAAAAGATGGCAAAGTACATATTTGTGACAGGCGGTGTCACATCATCACTAGGAAAGGGAATCATTTCGGCTTCGCTCGCAAAGCTTTTGCAAGCTCGCGGATTCAACGTCACCATACAGAAATTCGACCCTTACATCAACGTGGATCCCGGGACACTCAATCCTTACGAGCATGGCGAATGCTATGTGACGGAGGATGGGGCGGAGACCGACCTTGACCTGGGTCACTATGAGCGGTTCCTCAACACACATACGTCCCAGGCCAACAACGTGACTACGGGAAAAATCTACCAGACCGTCATCAACAAGGAGAGGGAAGGGGCGTATCTTGGAAAAACGGTGCAGGTCGTTCCGCATATCACGGATGAGATAAAACGGCGGATGAAACTCCTTGGCGCAAAGGGGTTTGACATTGTCATCACCGAGATAGGCGGCACGGTGGGCGACATCGAAAGCCTGCCATTCATAGAAGCCGTCAGGCAACTCCAGTGGGAACTCCCAGACGAAGACTGTCTCGTAGTGCATTTGACACTCATCCCATACCTCAGGGCCGCGAAGGAATTGAAGACGAAGCCCACGCAACACTCGGTGAAGCTCATGAGTGAGAATGGCGTGAATCCGGATATCATCGTCTGCCGCACCGAACGCCCGCTCTCCGAGGAGATCCGCCGAAAGATCGCCCTTTTTTGCAATGTGAAGCAGGAAGCGGTCATCGAAGCGGCAGATGCAAACACCATCTATGAAGTGCCATTGGCCATGATGCGGGAAAAATTAGATGTGATCTGTCTGAAAAAGCTCAACATAACGTCATACGGAGAACCGGACCTGACCGCCTGGAAAATATTCCTTGACAAGTTAAAATACCCGAAGGCAAGGGTCAGCGTCGGTTTGATCGGCAAATACATCGAGCTGCAGGACGCCTATAAATCCATCCTCGAAGCATTCATCCATGCCGGTGCGATCAATGAGTGCCAGGTGGAGGTCGTGAACATCCACAGTGAATTCATCACCCCGGAGAATGTCGATGAAAAGATGGAAAATCTGGATGCCCTGCTCGTGGCTCCCGGATTTGGGATCCGTGGCATCGAAGGAAAAATCACCGCCGTGAAATATGCCCGGGAAAAGGAACTTCCTTTCTTCGGCATCTGTCTCGGAATGCAG
>CAJBPC010000341.1 GCA_903957405.1 uncultured bacterium
CCGCTATTCGGTCCGATGATGAGTCTATATGGCATGGAGCAGCTGCCCGTGAACATGATCGACCGCATAGAAGTGGTACGTGGCGGAGGATCTTCTCTTTATGGGCCAAGTGCGATCGGTGGAACGGTGAACGTCATCACGCGTACGCCCATCCGCAACCAGGCCGAGGTCGGTATGCAGTATCAGCATGTGGGCGGTCGAACCGCTGACGCCATATTGAGTGGAAATGGTTCTTTGGTGTCGAATGATAAGCGGACAGGATTATCCCTTTTTCTGAATCGCCGGGTAAGGGGTGTTTTTGATGCCAATGGCGATGGTTTCTCCGAGTTGCCGGAGCTGCGGAATTTGTCAAGCGGACTTAGTTTTTTTCACAAGCCGGCAAAGGACCAGAAGCTTGAGCTTACTATCGGATATCTTGGGGAATATCGATATGGAGGCGAGATCACGGACAAAGCGGTGGAACTCGCCGGTCAGGCGGAAGAGCGACGGCACCGTACCTGGATGGGCAGCATGGACTATCAAGTGAACTTCAACGGGCAGCGATCTTCTGTCATCGCCTACGGTGCCTGGCAGATTATCCAACGGTCGCATTACACTGGCGTTCTGCCAGATGCCCCAGCTGAACTGGCTCAGCATATCCTGGAACCTCCTTTTGGTGAGGCAGATGCCGCTACATTCAATACGGGTTTCCAGTTGAACCATCGTGTTGACCGATTTCTCAAAGGGACGAATACATTCACCCTGGGGTCGGAATTGGTCTATGATAAGGTGACCGACAATATCCCGGCCTATGGTTACGAAGTGGATCAGCAAACGAGGGATTTTGGCGTTTTTCTGCAAAGTGACTGGCAGCTTTCTCCGAAACTGACCATGCTCAGCGGCATTCGGACAGATCTGCACAATATGCTGCCCGGAAGGGTGATGATGAGTCCGCGCCTGTCAATTTTATATCGACCGTGGCCTTCGACTCAGATCCGTCTTGGATATGGCAAAGGATTCCGGGCACCGCAAGCCTTCGACACCGATCTCCACCTGGCCTTCGCCGGCGGAGGGGTCTCCCGTGTACAGCTCGACAATGACTTGATGGCGGAGCGGTCCAATAGCTGGAGTCTTTCGTGGAATGCAGACCATGCCACGGAGAACAGGATTTTTGGTTATACGGTGGAGGCATTCCGTACGAATTTGCTGGGTGCTTTCAACCTGTTTCATATCGGTCGGGATGCTTATGGGGAAATTTTCGAGAAGCGCAACGGAAGCGCCGCCCGCGTGCAGGGCATCACCGTCGAACTCCGCGGCAATATCCGCAAAAAACTGCAGCTGGAAGGGGGCTTCACCTTGCAGCAGAGCGCTTACGACGATGCAGTGGAATATATGAATGGTGTTCCACCCGAGCGGAATTTCCTTCGGACGCCTGATGCTTATGGGTTCAGCAGCCTCACGTTGATGCCTACTTCTAAGTGGAATATCAACCTCAGTCATGTGCATACCGGACGGATGCGGCTCGCACATTTCGGCAGTGAAGGAAATCAACCTGCGGATCGCATGATCGAAACCAAGCCCTTCGACGAAATAAACCTCCGCGTCAGTCGCTTCATCCGTGCCGACGATCTGTCGTCTGTCATCGAATGCTCCGCCGGTGTGCGGAATCTCTTGAATGCATGGCAGGATGACTTCGACAGGGGCAAATACCGCGATAGCAATTATATCTACGGACCTGCACAGCCCCGTTCCCTGTTTGTCGCCGTCAAATGGCGGTTCAACTGAATGCTCGAAGACGAAAACGAAAGGCGCCGGTTTTAGCGCCTTTCATAATTGAAATCATTTTATTTCGCTCGAGCGGCTGCAGGATGGATCAAAAATCCAACCATTCACTTTCCCTTTGCCTTGCCAATAAAATACAGCAAGGGGATCGCGACAGCCGCATGCATCAGGCAAAGTACCAACGCATAGCCGGTCGTCACGCCCTTGATACCCATGAAGGGACTTGCAAAGGAGATGATGAGCAATACGATGGCCAGGATGCGGAAATTGGCGAATCCCTTTGCGGAGAACTTTTCCATGATGAAAAACACCAGGGATCCGATCAGCGCGGGAAATATACTTCCGAGAATCACCGGCATGATCGTCAGTGGCTGGTCGGGCTGCACATGTATGTCGTCAGTGATGATGCCTGCCGATTTCGTCGCCAAAAAAAGGATCGCGTTGATGAGTGTGGCTGCGCCGGCTGCCTTCAGGCCGGCCATCATTGACTCCTGGAAACTCAGGTTGCTGTTCATGTTTATTGTTTTTTGTGTATGAAAAATGAAAATTATTTGTCAATCGTATCTCCGACCCCACTCGCGTGATTTAGTTGTACCTACAACTATTATATCAAAAAAAATCAAGTCTCGCGCATCTTGTCCAGCAACCTGTTCAGCTCAGTGTTCTCGGCTTTTGTCAGTTTACTGCGGCCTGTGTCGTGTGTCTCGAAATCCTCCGCCACCATGGCCAGCATTCCCAAACCCTTCGGGGTGATGCCTATCACATATTCCCTCTTGTCCTTTTCCGATTGTGTGACGCTCACCAGTTTCTTCTCCATGAGTTTTCTTATGAGCAGGGTCACATTCGAACTCCGCGCGATCATTCGAGACAAGATGTCTTTCTGACACATGCTGCGCGGGTGGCTTCCCTTTAAGATCCTCAGTACGTTGAACTGCTCATGCGTCAATCCGAATGGCTTCAGCACCGCTGAAATACGGTTATGCAGCCAGTGGCCGGTGAACAGCACATTCAGTATGGCTTTTACATGACTGTTCTCGAATTTATTCTGCCGTATCTCCTGCTCCAATGACGCCATCTCGTCCGTTTGTTCGCCAAAGTACGAAAATAAGTTGTAGCTACAACTATTATTTTCACTGTCCCCGCAACACCCCATGCATTCCATTATTTGAGCTGCCTGTCTGTGAAAGAGGCATCTCAAGGAAAGACTGTTCTCGGATCTTTAATGGTTTCCGATCGCGACAGATCGGATAGCAGTCGTCCGTTTTTGCTGCGGCGAATGACGGGGAAGAGCGTATGGGTGGGATTTCTTTCTCCAGGGCCTGACATCCTTTGGTGCCGTAACCCCCTGCATGCTGGAGGATCATGCCTTCGGCAGTATGACCGTTCCTTTGAACTTTTCGATGACAGCCCCGATGTTTTCCCCGCTTCATGCATCATCCACCACCTGACTGCCTTCATGGATCATGTCAGGCAAGTCGAATAAATCCGGAGGATGGCATCCTTGATCTTCAGCAGGGCAAGTGATTCGCATGACACGTCGCTTCTAATTATATGAGGCCAGGCCTCCTATTTATTTTTTCTCGTGGCGTCGACATTACCGGAATTTTTTTTATGCATATAACGGTCAAGCATACGCGAAATTTTATCAAATAAGCACATGTGCGAATATCTTTCAATCATCGTTGTCTGCGTCATCATCTCCCCGTGCGTCGAGCTGCAGTCCGGTGTTCATAATTTTCGTATAATTGGCATGGAATCCCGGTGCATCCTGCCATGTCGATGCAGTGCTCCGGCACTGATTCGTTCCGAACCATCGACATATTTCAAAACAGAGATCGGCCAAATCCCGAACCATGGAAAGACCGGACATATCAACCATATCCACAGGGCAGGAGCTCAAAAGATGGTATTGGTCGAAAGCTGAATTGATCTTGTTTGCGAGGACGAGAGGAGTGCGTCAAGCCGGATCTAAATTTGACCTATTGGACCGGCTGGCAAACGATCTCGATGGGAAAACCACCAGAGAAGCGGGTCCGAAAAAGCCATCTTCATCAACTCCCTGGGCGAAAGAAACATTGACGCTCGAGATGGTGATCACCGATAGCTATAAAAATGGGGAAAATACAAGACGCTTTTTTAAAGAGCAATGCGGACAGGATTTTGCTTTCAGCATACCGTTCATGGCATGGATGAAGGTGAATGCCGGCAAGAAATTAAAAGATGCGGTGGAGGAATGGAAAAGACTGCAAAAGGCGCGAAAAGAACAAAAGCAGGTTTCTGACATTCCGGAAAGCAACCAATACAATCAATACATCCGCGATTTCTTTGCAGATAATCCGAACAGGACAATCGTTGATGCGAGGTATTATTGGAAGCTTAAGCGAAAACTTCCATTAGGAAAGCATAGGTATGAAAGGACGGATCTGGAACTTCCTGACAATTGATCGGTCTGGCATCATTTTTTGTGTGCATGCATGCCTCAGCTCTTTCTGCCAGTTACGGTTTCAGTGTAATTTTTTGTGCCTTTTCATTTTCGCAATGATTGAATATTAAACTTTTCTACCCTGAATGACGTTGAGCAATATGGCTATGATGGCAATGATAAGCAGTATGTGAATGATCCCTCCCGCACTATAGGCGAAAAAACCAATTGCCCAACCTATTACGAGTATTACAGCAATCAAATAGAGTACGTTTCTCATGGTGTTTTTTTTTTACTTTTATAGTGGATGAACGTCAAAATTAAAACTTCCATAATTTTCATTAAATGATATCGTTCGGTGGTAGACATGATTCAGATCAGTTCTGAAATGGCTCAAGGACAAGTATGATGAGATCTTGGTAATTGTAAAATGCCATCTGCTTGGCCTTGATATATACTTTCCCCTCTATCATCAATGCGTTTTATTTGCCATTCTAAAATGACTGATGATATGATGCACGCGGCATTACTATTTTTTTCTTCTGTCATCCTGTTCGTGACTTCCCTGTCGTCTTTCGAAGATTCCAATCGCCATGCATTGGTATCTGCCGGAGATATGCCAGGGTCAAAGTCCAGCCTGATGATGACTCCATTCGGATCGGATACGGTTCCGGTGTCATCCTCCGGTCGAATCATCCGTCACCGCGACTTTCCCTCCCGGTTTGTCGACTCCCGCCACATCGATGTATGGCTGCCGGCTGATTACCATGAAAAAAAGAAATACGCCGTGCTTTACATGCATGACGGGCAGATGCTGTTCGACCCTACGACGACATGGAATGGCAGCGAGTGGGGGGTGGATGAGGCGATGTCGCGTCTTCTGAAGGATGGTCAAATCCGCGACTGCATTGTCGTCGGTGTTTGGAACAGTGGTGCCGGCCGGCATGCGGATTATTTCCCGCAACAACCCTTTGCCATGATGACGGAAGCGAAACAGGCCGTGGTGCTTGGCAGTGATCGACAAAACGGACATTCCGCTTTCAATGGTGTACCTGTGCGGTCTGATGCATATCTCCGGTTTTTGGTCAGTGAGTTGAAACCTTTCATCGACAAGAAATATTCCACATATCGGGGAAGACAACACACATTCATTGCGGGCAGCAGCATGGGCGGCCTCATCTCCCTCTACGCCGCATGCGCCTATCCGGATGTGTTCGGCGGTGCCGCCTGCTTGTCCACGCACTGGCCGGGTGTTTTTTTCGTGGAGGGGAATCCCTTTCCGGCTGCGATGCTGGCCTATTTGCGGGATCGGCTGCCGGCTCCCCGAAGGAGTCTTTTTTATTTTGATCATGGAGACCGAAGCCTCGATGCCCTTTATCCTCCGTTTCAAAGGGATGTCGATCAGGTGATGCGTGCTCGCGGATATTCAGACAGGAATTTTCGTTCCTTGTTTTTTCCCGGTGCGGAGCATACCGAAAAAGCATGGGCTTCGAGATTGCATGAACCCTTGCTTTTCCTGCTCAAGCGGTGAGCAAGAGCCTTTCGAAGCCGGATGTCTGATATCTTCGGAAATCGCTTTGTAATAATTTGCATGTACGGGATACTAATGGGAATATCCCTATTTTTTTAAACAGGCATGGTCCTGCAAAACCCGAAGATGAAGGATTCGGCCCAGGCATTTCTTGATCAGCTTGCAGCGCATGACCGACTGATCAGGAAAGTGTGCCATCTCTATTTGGATGATCCGACTGAGCGGGAGGACCTTTTTCAGGAGATCGTCTGCCAGGCTTGGAGATCCTTTATCAATTACCGGGGCGAATCAAAATTCACCACCTGGCTTTATCGGGTCGCACTGAATACGGCCATCACCCATTATCGCAAACAGTCAAGACGGCGGCAGGTTGAAGTGCAGGGGCATGAGCTTCAGCGTTCGCAACCTGAAGACCCTTACGCGGATGATATAGTCGTCATGTATGCGGCCATTAATCGCCTTTCAAAAGTCGACAAAGCGTTGGTATTGCTGTATATCGATGATATTTCCTATGCGGAAATAGCCGAGATCATGGGTATGACATCCACCAATGTGGGCGTCAGGCTCAACCGAATCAGAAAGAAACTGAAAGACGCATGTTCAAACCAGAAATCATAAAATCATGGATCTTGACTCGATGAAGTCCGGCATCATTCGAAAACTTGAAGAGCATCCAACGGGACATGTGAAATCTGATTTTCGCTTCAACCCTCTTGCCAGCAGCCTGCTCCAAAAGATCACTCGGAATATCCGATGGGAACTTGCCATTTATCTGATATCCGGCGTCGGATTCATCATCATGGCATTCCTGGAAAAGCGGGAGGCATTAAAAATCTATTTCAGCATCTTCAGTGTCCCGATTCTGATCTTTGTCCCGATATATCTCGCCCTTTTGAAACGAATTGCTCATCTGATGCAGACTGCGGCTCCCGTCAAAGAGGCCGTCGCAGAACTGCTGAACATACTTAAGTCATACAGCCATCGCTATCAGCAGTTCAACACACTAATAGTTCCCGTATGCATGTATACCATGCTTTTTCTCATCGAAATGCACGAAAAAGTCTCGGAAGATCTGAACGACTTTTGGTCTCTTTTCATGTTTTTTACGGCCATTACGGGGGTCATCACCATCATCAGTCATTTCATTTCAAAGGCCTACGTAAATTGGCTGTATGGCCATCACATAAAGGAGTTGGAAAAGCAGTTGAAGGAATTCGATGGCTTGGATGAGTGAAGCCCATTGAGCGCTGCATGCCGATCATTCCATTTGTCATGGAGACCTGAGTTCCGGCCGATATAATTTGTCCACATGAATACAGTCTGTATCATCACCACTCGGTTCAGAAAGCGTTTTTCTGTCCCCAGGAGCACTCTTTTGCTGATCGCTCCGCATCGATGGGGACGAATTCCAAGGATTTTCCACGCCACATCCACATAGACATCAATTTCCCATGGATGATGGGATCGAACACTCCCGTCAGCATGAGCTCAGTTTGGATGTGTTTACGGAATGTTGGTTTCATTCTTGAATTTTCCTCAAGCGTTTCATTCGGCGTGCCTTGTGAGCGGTTTGTAGGATGGCGTCTTATCCGGTATGATTGCAGCATGGATCGAATGCAAATTCTCATTTCTAAGAATTGGCAAATTATCTTTTAAGACCCCGTCTTTCAGTGATGATATCTCACTGGTCATTCGGTCCGTCATGGTGAACCTATCTGTCATGACAGCATGAACGTTGATGGCATGTCCTTTGCTTTAGGTTGGGATGTTTGATGCATAAAAACCATGTTGCTTATATTCATTTGGTACATGTCCTTTTGACGAAGTCGACACACTTTTATCTGCTGAGTCGTC
>CAJBPC010000342.1 GCA_903957405.1 uncultured bacterium
GGTGGTGAATTCATCCCCGAACTGGAAGAAGGAGACTTCGCCATTGATGCACGCATCCTCATGGGAAGCTCCCTCACGGAGACCATCAGGGTTTCCGGACAGGCGGCAGCCGTGCTGAAGCGATTCCCGGAAGTGGAAAAAGTAGTGACCCGCATCGGTTCAAGTGAAATCCCCACGGATCCCATGCCGATGGAAATGACAGACATCATCGTCAGCCTGAAAGACAAAGAGACCTGGACCTCAGCGGATTCGTACGACGAACTCGCCAACCTGATGAGCCAGGCCCTTCAGGAAGTGCCAGGCATCACCGCAGGCTTTCAATATCCCGTGCAGATGCGCTTCAACGAACTCATAGCAGGTGCCCGACAGGATGTTGTCTGCAAGATATTCGGAGAAGACCTCGATACGCTTGCCGCCCAGGCCGCCATCCTCTCTTCACTCGTCAGCGGCATCGATGGTGCGAAGGACATCTACCTGGAAGCCGTGACGGGCCTCCCGCAGATCGTCATCCGCTATAAAAGAGATCAGATGTCACTGTATGGACTGTCCATAAACGATGTCAACCGCATCGTGAGGGCAGCCTTTGCAGGGGATGTCGCCGGCAGGATCTATGAGAATGAAAGAAGATTCGACCTGGTCGTTCGTTTGAATGAACCATCGCGAAAGGATATCTCGAATGTGCAGCAACTCCTCATCCCAACGCCGGCGGGCACACAGATACCGCTTTCCCAATTGGCCGATGTGAAGATCGAGGAAGGTCCCAATCAGATCCAGCGGGAAGATGCAAAGAGAAGGATCATCGTCGCTTTCAACACCCGGGGAAGGGATGTTCAGAGCGTAGTCCAGGAATTGCAGTCGAAAGTGGCTGCGAAAATGCGCCTCCCGGCAGGGTACTACGTCAAATACGGCGGACAGTTCGAAAATCTTGTGGAAGCAAGGAAGCGTCTCCTGATCGCTGTGCCGTTGGCACTCTTACTCATCTTCGTGATGCTGTACTTCGCATTCGGATCCGTCAAATACGGACTTTTGATCTTTTCCGCCATCCCGCTATCAGCGATCGGCGGCATACTCTCCCTGTGGATGCGCGATATGCCCTTCAGCATATCCGCCGGGGTCGGATTCATAGCGCTCTTCGGCGTCGCCGTACTCAACGGGATCGTGCTGATAACGGAATTCAACCGATTGAAGAAGGAATCAAACCTGACCATGACCGCTTTGATCATGAAGGGCACGGAGACCCGACTCCGTCCCGTTTTGATGACTGCCGCAGTGGCCTCCCTTGGCTTCCTGCCGATGGCCATCAGCCAGGGTGCCGGTGCCGAGGTGCAGCGTCCACTGGCGACCGTGGTCATCGGTGGCCTCGTGTCCGCAACCCTGCTCACGCTTGTACTCCTGCCGGTCCTGTACCTCTGGTTCGAGAAACGTGCCGTTAGGAAGTCAGGACCCAATGCCATCATCTCACTGCTGCTGCTTTTCGCCGTACCTGCATCGTCTCAGGAACTGCCCGGAAAGAAGATCGCGCTAGGGGATCTGATACGCAAAGCGTCGGCAAATAATTTAACGGTCATGGCTAACCGAAAAAATGACGGCTACTGGAAGGCCCTTTCCGAAAAGACCTTCGAGCTGCCGCGCACTCAGCTGGGAGTGGAATACGGGAATGTCAACAGCATGAACAATGACACCCGGTTTTTTCTGAACCAGGGTTTCCAAATGCCGGTCGTCTACAAACGTCAACGCTCCTACTTCGAGGCGGGACTCGTCGCCAACAGATCGCTCACGGCCCTGAAGGAGAACGAAATCATTTGGGAAATCACACAACAATACCATGCACTCCTCGGCCTGGTCGAACGGGATGAACTGCTGAAACAACTCGACTCGGTCTACAGCCGCTATGCCGCTGCATCGACAAAACGAATGATGACCGGGGAGACGGGCAGCCTGGAGAAAACCACGGCGGATGCCTTCCTCGGTCAGTTGAGGCTGCAGCGCACACAACTGCGGTCAGACTTCGCAGCTACACAGGAACAACTGGGAGCCCTGCTGAACAGTGAGGAAAGGTGGTTCCCCGCAGAGCCAGTCGACAAGGGCCTCTTGTTCCGCAGCACGGACACATCGAAGCTTGCAGCCAATCCGATCATACGCTACCGGTTCGAACAGGAAAAGATCCTCAGGGCGCAGACGGAGATGGAAAAATCACGGCTCAGTCCAGAATTATCCCTTGGCTACGGAAACCTGTCCCTCGTGGGATGGCAGTCGCCTGACGGGGTGAATCAGAAATTCTACGGATCCGGTGACCGGTTCAGCGTCTACCAGTTCTCGGTGGGCATACCCCTTTTCAACGGTGCTGCCAGATCGCGCATCAAAGCCGGTCAACTATCAGCGGAAGTGAACAGGCTTGAGAAAGAAAGCATGCTGAGGGCATTGAAAGGCCGCTACCTGGCGCTGCTTCAGTTTCGCGAAAAACACATGGCCGCGGTCGATTACTATGCATCCCAAGGTCGGGCACTGTCTGAACAGATCCTCCTGAATGCATCCAAAAGCCTTTCAGCCGGTGAGA
>CAJBPC010000343.1 GCA_903957405.1 uncultured bacterium
AGCTCCTTTATGCCGGGAAAAGCATTGATTTTCCCGATCCGGAGAGCGCGACGCCGTCACCTTTGGCGGCTGAAATTTTCGCTTTCCCTTTTGTCAAGAGTGTTTTCATAGCAAGCAATTTTGTAACCCTGACCAAAACACCTGAGGCTGATTGGGAGGATATCAAGCCCTCCATCCGTCAATTCCTAAAAGACTATCTCGAAGAGGGAAAGGTTGTCATTCACGAAGATCAGGTGGTCGTAAAAGACCAGATGGGTACCAATATTGTGCTTTCTGAAGACGGAGATGTCGTTAAAAGAATTAAAGAGCTTCTTGAGAACTATGTGAAACCTGCTGTGGAAATGGACGGCGGTGCCATACAGTTCAAGAAGTTCGATGATGGCGTGGTAACCCTGATGTTGCAAGGCAGTTGCAGTGGCTGTCCTTCATCCATGATCACGCTGAAGTCCGGTATTGAAGGGATGATGAAGCGCATGATTCCGGAAGTCACCGAAGTGGTTGCTGAAGCAGAATAACATAACACAGAAACCCCACCATAGGACGCAAGGCTCTTTACATAAGAACCTTGCGTTTCTGTTTTATATGCATACTATCCGATCATTTGCCATCTCGCCCTTTGAATTCCTTCATGGAGGAATATATTCCAAACCACTTTCCAATCACGGCATCATACCAACGCTGGGGCAGTAAACCCTTGAAGAACGGCATCGCATATACAATCCATGGCATTCTGCTGAAGATCCTGTTTCGTTCGATGTCACGAATGATTTGGCGAGCTGCAACCTCTGGCCGGACAATTGGGACGATCGGTGATCTAACCCCTTCGAACATGCCTGTGCTGATATAGAAAGGTGTTACAGTTGTGACATGCATGTTTTTAGATCGTTGCTCGACTTCTAAGCGAAGGGTCTCACTCCAGCCGATGACCGCCCATTTGCTAGCCACATATACCGCCATCTGAGGGTTGGAAGCCATTCCGGCTGCCGAGGCGATATTCACAATGTGTCCTGTTCCCGAATGGAGCATATTCGGCAGAAATTCCTTTGTGATATGCATCATCGCATTTGTGTTTACCTGCATCGTTCGGTCAATTTCTTCGTGGCTGTGCGATTCAAAAAATTTTCCCACGATCATTCCGGCATTGTTGATCAGGATATCCACCTGCCTGAACGACTGATGAAAGGCAAATGCAGCGCGGATAACATCTTCCGTTTTTGTGATGTCTATGATTTCTCCTTCGACATCGTATCCTTTTTCCCGGAATCCCGTCAGTGCATCATTCAATTTCTGGGCCTCATGATCCCAAATGACAAGTCTTTTGGCACCGAGTTCAAGGCATATTTCACCCATCAGTCTGCCAATACCCGATGCTCCGCCTGTGATCAATATTATTGCACCCTTTCTCTTTCCCATTTGGCATTTTGTTTAGGCAATGTAGAAATTAGTCAGGACTTTTGAGTCTCTGATGGTAACAGTCTTTCAGCAATTCATCGACGGCATGCGACAGACGGGCTTGCTTGAGTATGTCGCCGTGATATCCGGCTTGGCGAGCGTCTGGTATTCTAAGAAGGAGGATATACTGTTATATCCTATCGGACTTCTGAATACTACCATTTATATATACCTAAGCGTGAAAGCACAACTCTATGGTGAAGCCAGCGTGAACTTTTACTACACCATAGTCAGCATATATGGTTGGGTCGTCTGGTCCAGGCGAGATGAAAGACAGGTTACTCAACTTAAGATTCGCTCTTCCTCTAAAAGCGAATGGATCACTCAGATGCAATTCTTTTCCCTTTTTTATATTGCCATTTTCATTGCCCTAAAAAAACTTCAGGAGGGATTTTCACCCGGAGTCATCCCATGGGCGGATGCCCTCGCTTCGGCATCAGCTTATACGGGCATGTGGCTAATGGTAAGAAAGAAACTCGAAAGCTGGTATTGGTGGATTCTTACAAACATTTCTTCGATACCATTGTATTTTGTGAAAGGTTTTGTGTTCACCAGCGTTTATTATTTAATTCTACTGGTCATGGCCTTTTATGGACTGGCTGAATGGAAGAAAAAAGCCTTTTCAAATACGCATGTATAAGGAACCGATTAAAATAGTTGTCATTGGTCCGGAATCCACCGGTAAGAGTACCTTATGCCGCGAATTGGCATCCTTTTATGGAACTGAATGGTGCCCGGAATTTGCGAGGGAATACCTACTTGCCAACGGAAAAGATTACAGCTTCGATGATTTGCTGCACATTGCCAAAGGGCAGTTGGCAATGGAGGATGAATGCTCCGCGAGGGTCATAAAAAAATTACAACAGCATCAGGGATCCATTAGTGAGAAACCGATGCTTTTCATCGATACCGACATGTATGTCATGAAGGTTTGGTCGGAATTTGTTTTCGGTAAATGTCACCAGTGGATCATCGACCAGATTGTTGGTCGAAAATATGACCTCTATTTACTTTGTCACACTGATCTTAACTGGGAAAAAGACGAATTGAGAGAGTACCCTGACCATAGTACAAGGAACTTTCTTTTTAACATGTACAAAGACATCATGATTAACCAGTCAACACCTTGGGCAGATATTTACGGCACTGACAGCCAACGGCTGGCAACAGCCCTGACTGCCGTTGACGAGCTTTTGAAACATCAGAAAACAATCCATGGAAGTCGGGCACATCACATCATTCCTTCGGCGCAATACTAAACTGGTTTTTTATGCAGTCTGGCTGTTGGTCGCACTCTTGCATGCAGGCAACTCCGGACTTTTTGACGATGAGGCTTATTATTGGATGTATGCCCGTCATCCGGATTGGGGATACTTTGACCATCCACCAATGATCGGTTTCCTAATAGGTGCCGGTTATCAGCTTTTTCAAAACGAATTCGGTCTCCGGTTGTTCATCGTCCTGATATCTACAGGTACTCTTTGGGCTATTGATAGTCTGCTTGAGCAGCGCGACGATCGTCTTTTTTATGCCATCGTCTTAAGTATGGGGCTCATGCAGATCGGAGGTATCATAGCCGTACCTGACATTCCACTCATGTTTTTTGTGGTTCTTTTTTTCCTCGCCTACAGGA
>CAJBPC010000344.1 GCA_903957405.1 uncultured bacterium
ATACCGCTTGTTGAAGATGTTGTTCACCTGGAGTGTGAAAGCCACCTCTCCCGCGATCTTCACGGTCGGTTTCCAGGTGAGCAAGATATCCTGGAGATAGTACTGATCCAGGCTGCGGCTTTCCCTGCCCGTATTATCGAGGTATTGCCGGCTTACGTATTTACTCAGCAGCGATATCTCCGTTCGTGGGATCGGACGCAGGTTGAGTGATGCCGCGCCTGTGAGCGATGGGGAGAACGAGATGGTCGTCTTGTCGAATGGCTCGATTTTCTGGCCGCCGTTGTCGTAATCGTCGTAATATGCCGCGTATCCCATGATTCGGTTATTGCTCGCCGTTAGGTTCCCCTGCACATCGAAACAGTCTGCCGGCTTCCACCTGCCGCTCAGTTCCACACCCGCCCGATAACTCTCGGGTATGTTCGTTCGCGCATACGCACCGACATCATTGATCATGCCCGTGAGGACGAGCTGGTTGTGATAGCGCATGTAATATCCGGTGACAGACCAGGAGCTTTTCGCCGACATTTTTTCATATCCGATCTCGAAGTCATGCAGCGTCTCATGGCTGGGTTGCTGTACCGCTCCCGCCTCGAAGTCATCGCGGTTGGGTTCCTTGTTGGCCAAAGCCCATGACAGGTAAGCCCTTCCTGCAGGCAGTTTGTATTCGAAACCGATCTTTGGATTCAAGAAATTCCAGCGATTGTCGATCAGCAACCCGGGGTTGTTGCGGAATCCGTTCAGCTCATAACCGACATTACGGTATTGCAGGTCCGCAAAAAGACCAAGCCGTTGGGAAAGCCGTTGTTGCCATTTCAGATAGAGGTTGACGTCGTTTTTGAACGCATCGAGGTCGTACCATTTCCGATCCTTGTCGATTCCCTGGCCCGCCCAGATGATCTTCCCGTAATGTTCTCCGATGTATCTGGTGACTCCGCCCCCGGCGATGATCTCCTTTTTATCGTCTTTGTATTGCAGGGAGAATGTCTGTCCGAAATAATGATTATCGAGCCATAACTGACGCACCAGGTCTGTACTCTTGAGGATGGCGCCGCCGATCGTCGGGTTGGGGATTCCGTAATCCAGATAGTCTTCATCCGCCTTGTATTGCTCGTAATAACCCATTCCCCGGGTATAGAAGAGTGCCGTCTGCAGGCTGAGTTTTTCGCTGAATTTGCGGTTGAAGAACAGCTGATAATGTGTCTGGCGGTAGTTGTCGGTCTCGTTTTCGTAGGGTTCCCCGGGTTTTTCGGTACCGGCGGAGTTGTAGGTCCGGTCGGTTTCCAGCATGGATTCCGGGATGCCGTTCCAGGCCTGATAGGTCTTTTCTTTTCCGGAAAACACATTGAGTCTTAGGGAAGTCTTTGGCTTCAGGTATGCACCCGAGAGGTGAAACGACTGAAGGTCGCTGGAGGCGCGGTCGACAAATCCGTCGCTTTTGATCCTGGAAAGCCTGGCATCGAATGTGAACTGTTCGTTGATCAATCCGGATCCCAGTTTCACGGTGTTCTTCAAGGTATTGAACGATCCCGCACTGTTGTGCAGTTCTCCATAGGCCTTTTCGCGCGTTTCATTGGTGGACATGTTTATCGATGCCCCGAAAGCGCCGGTGCCGTTGCTGCTGGTGCCGACGCCCCGCTGTATCTGCACACTGTTCACGGAGGATGAGAAGTCTGGCAGATTCACGAAGAAGAGTCCCTGTGATTCGGCATCGTTGTACGGTATGCCGTTCAGTGTTAGGTTTATCCTGGTCGCATCCGATCCTCGGATCCTGATTCCCGTGTAGCCGATACCGTTACCCGCATCCGAATGGACCACGACCGAAGGCGTTTGATTCAGCAAAAAAGGGATGTCCTGCCCCATGTTCATCTTCTCGATCTCGCGTGCCCGGATCGTCACTTGCGTGAATGGAGCATGCTCCCCCGCACGCACTGCTTTGATCTCTATGGGTTGCATGATCGATTGCTTTCTCTCCAGCACCAACACCCAGGGCTGGTTGGTGGAAAGGCTGGTGTCAAGCCTTTTGTAACCAACGGAACTTACGGTCAATTGGTACATGCCTGTCGGCAGCGTTGCAAACTGGAACCTCCCGTCATCATCGGCGATCGTTTGTTGTCCGGTTGAAAGTCTGATGTTGGCACCCGGGATCCCACCGGTTTGGTTGAAGTCGGACACACGTCCGCGGATCGTTGATTGGGCGGTGGCCTCGTTCATGATCGAGAGGGCCGCAAAGAGTGTTACAATAGTCTTTTTCACGACTGTTTTTGATTGTCAGCCTGACTTTCTCACTGGTCAGGCCGGGTTCACAAAAACAGGAAAGGAGAGGAGTGACGCTCTATCCTTCCCTGCGCAGGCATTATCCTGATCAGGTTCTACGGGTGTGATCTCAGCCCTTTGTCCGTTTTTGTTCGGATTTGGAGCACCCCGGGAAACGCTGTATGCGTAGTGATACCTTCCGATATCAGTACGCAAATATAGTTAACCGCATTTTAACGCAAATCTGTTTTTCCGTTTTTTATGTTTGTAAAAAAACAACATGCTCAAAATATTCGCCTGCCTGGCTTTTTTCTTGCTGTCGCAGATATCCTCTGCACAGCATGATCCTTTCGGCAAAAACCCGAATGCGGAGCGGCGGGAAGTCGCGGCATTTGATAAAATATCGATACAGGGAGGTATCGATCTCGTACTTGTGGCGGATACACGCGAAGAGGTCTGGGTGAGTGGTCGTGACACGGAAGTGCGCGACCGCATCGTGACACGTGTCAACAACGGAACGCTGGAGATTTTTTTCGATGCCAGGACTGGCCTCAACTGGCCGGTCAACATGAAGCTGAAAGTGCATGTATCTTACAGGAAACTGTCATCTCTTGCCGTAAGTGGGTCCTGTGATGTCGTTGCAGAGGGCACCATTCGTGCGGAGTCATTCAGCCTTTCACTCAATGGCTCAAGTGATTTCAAAGGAACTTTCGATGTCAGATCTTTGGAGATCCGTCAGAGTGGCAGTTCTGATAGTCAAATCGCTGGCTCGGCGGAAAAAGCGAAGATAACACTGAGTGGTGCAAGTGACCTCAAAGCGTACGGGCTGGTTATCGATAACGCCATCGTCCGTGTCTCCGGAGCTTCTGATGCACAGATCACGATGAATGGAGAAATGGAAGTACGTGCAAGTGGTGCGAGTGATGTACTGTATAAAGGGACGGGTTCTGTTCGTACCGTGGAGTCCAGTGGCGCCAGTTCCGTCAAAAAGGTGGATTGAAGGAGGCTTTTCGTTGACTTGAAACCGGATTGCCGGAGCAGTTCAATTCAGGTGCATGGTTTTTTTGTCGTAACTTAACTATTGTTTCAACTGCATAGACGATAAAGTCTTTCACAGGTACAAGCCATGATCCACATCCATGCCACGCAAAAGCTTCTGGCGACCAGTCGCATCGATTCTGTCATGCTGGTCACTGAACAAACAGCGGACCAGCAAATGCACAATTGGTACGCGACCCTCATCAGTTCCGGATACCAGGGGAAAACATTTGTCCTGTACTTTCATGAACCATCCATGCTGATGGTCATCACTAAAGGACGAACGATTGCCACCACCTATGCGTCTTTCCGTGAACGATTGAAAAAATTACTCCATAGGTTGGAATTTCCCGCCGACTTCATCGAACGGGAGATTCTGCTCACCGAAACGCATGTGACCGGAAAGACATCCAACAGGAGCATGCTCTCTGTTATAAACCAATCCATGTACATGATCGATTGGAAATTCCGGATGTTTGAAGCATACGATTTGATCGATAGCGACGAGATTGAAGACCTTCAGATGGGTTTGATGTTTTCCATCCGCGGAAAAGGATATACAACCCCACATGATTTTTGGCAGAATGCCCTTGGATGCAAGCTCCACAAACGGCCTAAATTTTAAAGCACAACCATTTTTTCGGACTTTGTCGCATGGATGCTTATTGAAAGTCCACCCACCGGCTTCTTTTGAAAAGTACGGGTGCGTCGCCCATCCAGGGCTTGACCGGTGATTCATGGTATGTCTACAAACAACACATAGATCTTCCGGTTTAGCGTTTCGATCATGTCGGTTTTTCAACAAAAAGAAGATGGTAAGCAGCCTCTATGACGTTGCGAAGGGCGAGATTAAAGTTTCGTCTGGCGTGGGGGCAGGTCCTTTGCGGCGGACTACGTCCCGACGATGGCATGAATGAAAAAAGGCGGCTCGAAAGCCGCCTCTGTGAAGTTGCGAAGGGAGGGATCGAACCTCCGACCTTCGGGTTATGAGCCCGACGAGCTACCGCTGCTCTACTTCGCGATTTGTTCTGCGAAGATATGGCTTGTAATTAAACCAGCCAAAGTTTTTTTCAGGAGTTACCTTTGTGGGACAATCATGAAATCAGGATTCGTAAGCATCTTCGGAAAACCGAACGCAGGAAAGAGCACTTTAGTGAACGCATTAGTAGGTGAAAAGCTGGCTATTGTTTCCCATAAGTCACAGACGACAAGGCATCGCATCCGGGCTTTTCTCAACAGCCCGGAGTATCAGATCATCTTCTCCGACACGCCGGGCATCATCGAACCGGAATACCGGCTGCATGAAAAGATGATGCAAGCCGTCAAGGGCAGTCTCGAAGACGCCGACCTGGCGCTGCTGCTGGTGGATGTGAGAAAGCCAGTAGAAGAGGCCGATCAGGTGTTTTCGGTATTGCGGCTTAAAGTGCCGGCCATCGTGGTCGTGAACAAGACGGACATGGTGTCTCCTGAAAAGGCCGATCAGGTCATTTCCTTTTTTCGCCGGCAACCATACTGCAAGGAAGTGATCGCTGTGTCAGCCCTTAAAAAAGCCAACCTGGAAAAGCTGCTGGAGACGATCCTGAGTTATCTTTCGGAAGGAGAGGCTTTCTTCTCCGATGACGACCTCACCGATATGCCCACCCGTTTCTTTGTGGGGGAGATCATCCGCGAAAAAGTCTTCGAACTGTATGACGAGGAGATCCCCTACCAGGCCACGGTGATGGTCAGGGAATTCAAGGAAAAGCAGACGCTCATCAAGATCACGGCCGATGTGGTCGTGCAGCGGGAGTCGCAGAAGGCCATCATCATAGGAGAAGGTGGACGCATGATCAAGCGCCTTGGAACCGATGCCCGGAAGGATATCGAGGTTTTCCTCGGCAGCAAGGTTTTTCTCGAGCTTTTCGTGAAAGTCCGCCCAAACTGGAGGGATAACGACCTCCATCTGCGGGAATACGGATACAGTTGAATCGTCAGCAGACATAAATGCATTTTGTGCCCTGCCTTTTTTAAGCCAATTTGCATCCGCAAACCAATTACAATATAATGCCCGGATTTACAGTCGCCATCGTAGGAAGACCCAATGTGGGCAAAAGCACTTTCTTCAACCGCCTCATAGAGCAGCGTAAAGCCATAGTGGAAAACACTCCCGGAGTGACAAGGGATCGCCAATATGGCATCTGCGAGTGGAGTGGAAAGAGTTTCAATATCATCGACACCGGCGGTTTTGTTCCGGAGGGTACCGCAGTCTTTGAAAAAGAGATCCGCCAGCAGGTCATGATCGCCATAGAAGAGTCCAACGCCATCGTCTTCATGGTCGATGCCGCCACCGGCATCACTGATTTCGATGAGTCTGTCGCAGATATGCTCCGCAGGTCGACAAAGCCCGTATTCCTTGTTGTGAACAAGGTCGACAACAGCGCAAGGCTGCTGGAGGCAGCTGAGTTCTACAGCCTTGGATTCGAACAAAACTATTTCCTGTCATCCATATCCGGCAGCGGCACCGGCGACTTGCTGGATGATATTGCCGCCCTCATGCCAAATCTCGATGAGGAAGAGGTGGACGCCAATGCCATTCCGCGATTCGCCATCATCGGTCAGCCGAATGTGGGGAAATCTTCGTTGCTGAATGCATTGGTGGGCTCCGAACGCACCATCGTGAGTGATATCGCTGGTACGACAAGGGATACGATCCATACGCACTACAAACTCTTCCAGAAAGAGTTCGTCCTCATTGATACCGCCGGTATTCGTCGGAAGGCCCGTGTGGATGAGGATCTTGAATTCTACTCGGTCATCCGCGCCATCAAGGCGGTGGATGAAGCCGACGTCTGCCTTCTTTTGATAGATGCGGAAAAAGGGATCACCCAACAGGATCTCAACATCTTCTCCCTCGCAGCCAAAAAAGGGAAAGGGATCGTGCTGCTGGTCAATAAATGGGATCTGCTCGAACGGGAGACGAATACGGCACGTGATCAAGAAAAGGAACTCAAACAGCGCCTCGCCCCATTCAACGATGTCCCCATCCTCTTCATCTCTGCAAAGGAAAAACTGAGGATATTCAAGGTCATCGAGACTGCATTGGAAGTGCATGAGAACAGACTCCGGAAAGTGCCTACCTCCAAACTCAACGACGTGATGTTGAAGGCCATCGAATCATACCATCCACCAGTTGTCAGAGGCAATACGGTCAAGGTGAAATACGTCACGCAGCTGCCCACCGTGGTGCCGAGTTTCGCATTCTTTTGCAACTATCCGGATGACATCAAGACGCCATACCGGAATTATCTTGAAAACAAGATCCGCGAACACTTCAATTTCAGGGGTGTCCCGGTCAGGATTTTCTTCCGGAAGAAATAAGGTTGAGCCGATAGGAAAGACAGGTCACTGCTGAAGTCTTTTGACGAGGGCCGTCACCTTCCTGCTGAAAGCCTCGAGCTCTTTCTGTTGGTCGCGGATGAAACTGTTGTCAGACAACTTCCCCATGACTTCGGTCATCTCTTCTTCATTATCGTAGACCATCTTGCGGTAGGGGTTTGAATAGTCTTTCTTCCTCGATTCGATGATGCCCTTTTGTATCCATTTGCGGGTCTCCAACGCTTCCTCCGCTAGGGTTTTCAGGGTGTCCGGACTGTAGCTTTTCTTTGCGATCACACCCATTTCGCATAGGCATGAAATGGCGTGCCTTGCCTTCTGATCCTCATAGTTATCGGAGGCTTTGGCGTAGAAGGCATGCAGGTCATGCCATCCCTTGATGCGATCGGAGTGGATGTCTTTTTTCAACTTCTCGAAATCCTTGAGGGGAACAAGCTGTCCTCCCAAATTCAACCATGGCTGGCGCTTGGCAGTGAAGGGGATCGAGCTGCCCGCATCTTTGCCTTCCGCAGAGGGATCTTCCTGCATCGCAAGTTTGATCAACGCCTCCGTGCCGTATAGCCGGAGCATCCTTTTGTAAAGGGTGTATGCAGTCCTCACTTTCAGCAGCACGGTCTTCCGTTTGTTATGCTCAAACCCATCCGCCAGGATCTCCAGCTGGTCGATGACGGGATCGTTTTCCTCCAGCAACTTCCTTCCCGTCTCCAAGCATCGCTCACGGTCACGCATACCCTTTTGTCCGGTCTGCACCAAATAGGCCTTACCGGTGCACTCGGCGAGCAGTTCCAGGGCATCCATCATCTCGTTCGTGCTGTCTGGCGCAAGGAATGCCGTTTCAATATGCTGCACTTTTTCCGTCCGCTGGTCACGCTGGGCGTATTTCCATTCATTTCGACAGAGTCCGTAGAAATTGTACATGAACCAATAGGCCGGCATCACCTGCAAACGGTCCGTCGTATTGTCCTGTGAAATGAGTGAGAAGGGGAGGGTGATGTGCATTTCCGACTCATAGTCTCCCTTGGCGAGGATATTGAAGGTGGCGAACTTCGAGTTGTGTTTCAGGCTCACGCAGAGCCCGGGCCAGAAGCCCCTTGCGGCGACCAGTTCCCCGTCATTTGCGCGGGAGTTGTGGTTGGAGCCGACGGTGGCGCCCGCTGCCATGTTCGATTGCCCCATGACGAGCGCAGCACACAGGAATGAGTTGTTATGGTGCTGTTCGTGGAAAGGAAATATCAATGAGTTCAAGACCTCGCAGCAGGATATGGTGGCGTTGTTGCCGAGATATGAGTTGATCAGCCTTGCCCCGTATTTCAACTGCGAATGGGATGCCATGAAGAACCGAACGGCTTTGACACCATAAAAGATCCTGCAGCCATAGCCGATGATGCCGTTCACCAACTCGCATCCTTCCCCCACCTGGGTCTTTGCCGTGGCGGAGCTGTTGACCGTGACGTTCTTGATCTTATTGGCGCCTTTCAGATAGGCATCCGTGCCGATCCAGACGTCCTTCACGATCTTGCAGTTCTTCACCACGGTCCTGTCGCCGATCATGCCGTAAAACCCCCGCCGGCGATCGAATTGTTTCTCCGTGTATTCCAGAAACCGTTGCATCATGACCTTGTCGTCGCGATATTTCGCCCATAAGAACGCATCCCCCGGCAGCATGCCTTCGAATGGCAGGATATTCCGTCTTCCGTTCTCGTTGCATACTTCCAGCCAGATGCGCAGATGCTCCTGCTCCCCGTCCCGGATGATGCCGTTGCCGAACTTGGCGGTACTGGTGGTTGCCAGTTCGTTGACATTCACGATGATCACATCGTTGCCGATGATGTAATGCGAGAGGTAGTTCACATTGTCGATCACCACATTGTCACCGAGGTCGCAGCTGATGATGGTGCTGTTGTACAGCCCGACGGGGATTCGGAGGTTGTGGAATTCCAGGTACCACGGCTCGAGTTTTCCGATCCGCACGAGTCCGAAAAACTTGCAGTTCTTGACCAGCTCAGGGTTGAACGAGTCGGAAACGAGGATCTTGTTCCAGTCGTCGGAGGTGTTGCTGTTGCGTACCAGTGATTCGATCTCGAAGGCTGTTAGTTGCCTGTGCCGGATCTGGCTTTTATTCTGGAGCTCCCTCAGATGATATTCATCCTTTCCCTTCGGCAGATATTCGGGTGCAATGAAACCATAGCCGATCGATTGTATCGGACTTTTACTGATCTGATTCATGGAGTATTGGGTTTTGACTGTCTGGGTTGCCCCGGGGTGACAGTGGTGTTTTTCATTCTACCGTTACGCTCTTGGCCAGGTTCCTGGGCTTGTCGACATCCAGCCCC